>CAYHFB010000209.1:0-6802 GCA_964355695.1 uncultured candidatus Brocadiaceae bacterium | reverse complement strand
CCATTGCCCGGCTGGCAGCCGCACAGGCGTCATTGCAGCAACCGTTATCACGGTCAACCGTGTAGGGAAAGGCGGTAATTATTAACCGCAGAGGACGCGGAGAAGCAAAGGGAGATGGCAACGCATAATTGCGCAATTTCCCTTTGCTTTCTCTTAATTGCGAAATTTCAGAACTCCTGCACCGCAGGAATCTGGCTTGATACCAAACCGTAGACAAGGCGCAAGTTTATACCGGGAAAAATTGTTTCTGTGCTATTAAGAACCTCCGCCGTCTCATCAATCTCCTCCTGTTTGTACTCGATAAGTCTATCTATTCCAAAGTGTTCCATCATGTACTTAAGGAAGTTCTCCTGAGACCATCTTGCGAACATTTTGCCGGCTACCACCTTCGCCTCATTCACAAAATCCGTGGTTATTAACGTCGTTTGATGCTTGGATTCGCTTAATTTGCGTATCTCGCGAACCCAAAGTTTCTCACGCTTATAATACACTCCTCGTTCCGCCAATTTCATCGTTACTACTTCACCGCTGGGAAGTGTTACCTCGGTTTCGAAAAATTCAGATTCCGGCCAAGTATCATCTGCATATTTTTTGTAGGTATAACATGCGATACGCTTATCCCACATTTCTTTGAAAAATTCAGGACGGTAGCCTTCCCAGTCAAGCATCACACCAAAACGATAGAGATTATCGAGATAAATTCTCATGGTCGTATCATTTCCCTGTAATGCGCACTATTGCCTAAGCCTTTCTTCTTGGTGTTTAAACGTTTGCTTGGCTTTGAGTCGCTACTCAACCTGCCTGGCTATCCGGCTTGGTTAAACTAATTGACACGAATTTACACGAACAGACAGAGATAAGCAGAGATTGTCCGTGTCGTCTGGATTACGGCTTTCCTTTGCGCTCTTTGCGCCTTTGCGGTGATTTGGTTTTTGGGGAAGTATTGCACCGAAAAGGCGCAAAGGACGCAAAGGGTTTTGTTGGATTTTGTGTCTCAGCCCAACCGACCGGGCTAATGTTTTGAATTCAATCTGTGCCTGTTTTTTATGTCCCGTAGGGACAAAATATCGGTAGAAACAGCCGGGTACACAAACATTAGTGCCGTAGGCATGATATATTCAAAATCCAGCTTTTCCGCCAATATATCGTTCCTACGGAACTACCACGGTTTCTCTGTTTATTTTCTACCAATATTTCGCTCCTAACGGAACTTGTGTTTCGTAAATCCTCACGTGCCGTGTAGGCACAATATGGTCAAGGGCTTCCGTTTTTTGGGAAATACTGCGTGAAACCCTTGTATTTCCTGGTTTGAGCATCGAAAACCTGGCTTGTCGGAAGTGCGTAGGTTCGGTTGTGTAAAGTGAAATCCAACATCAACCTTTCGTGGTTTTCAACAGCTTGTTGGGCTTCGTACCTCGGCCTAACCTACCGGGTTGCTTGATCTTTGGTATCTTTCCCAACTGTATGACCAATCGTAATGCCTCATTCACTGCTTCACCGTTTGGAAATACACGGGCTACGTCGGGATCCAAGATCACGATATTAGTTCCTTCCTGAAAACGTTGGGCATATTTTCCCCGAATGCCTGATTTTAACAACGACTTTAGGTCGTATTCCGGACGCAAATCATCTTCCAGACATTGTTTATTTTCCTTCTTCATAAGCCTTTCTTTCTGTTTTAGTTAATTCTCTTGCACTGATTATTCTAATCCTATCGCCTCTATCGGTATGGGCAACCAGCAGGGTACGGCCTTGATGTGAATGCCCAATAGTAATATACCGCTCTTCATCTTTTGAGTGATCAGGGTCGTAAATAGTTATGCCGAGTGTGTCATCAAAAACTGAGGAGGCCTCAGCAAAAGCTACCTTATGCTTTTTCAAGTTCACTTCGGCTTTTCCGGTATCCCACTCAAATTTCATAGCATAGCAAAACAGCAACCCAAAAGCGTTTAACAACAAAAGACACGAATTACACAGATTTACACGAACAGGCAGAGACTCACGAAGATTATCCATGTCACCCGGATTACGGCTTTCCTTTGCGCTCTTTGCGCCTTTGCGGTGATTTGGTTCTTGGGAAAGTATTGCACCGCAAAGGCGCAAAGGACGCAAAGGGTTTTGTGTCTCAGCCCAACCTACCAGGCTGGTGGTGTACCTTGTTAGACACTTTCATCGAAATAATCGATATCGATCTTTTTTACCGGATACAGCGATATTGTCGATACTCCAACGTCATTCTCAATCATCAGATTGGTAAGTTGCTCACCATCAATTAAGACAATTTTGCTTCCGATTTGAGAAACATAACTTCGAGCATCATCGGTAAATCTGGAAGTTGTCATGAATATGCCCTTGTTAGCTTTCTGTGCTTGTAACGCACCTGCAAACTGCATTACATCCGGCCTTCCAACGGAATTATTATCCCATCGCTTTGCTTGTACGTAGATAACATCTAGTCCAAGTTTGTCCTCTTTGATAATTCCGTCGATACCACCGTCTCCGGCTCTGCCGATTGCTTTTCCTGCGTCTGCACGCGAGCCTCCGTAGCCCATTTTTACAAGTAATTCAACAACTGCGCGTTCGAAAAAAGATGGTGAAGATTTTTTCAGCCTTGCGAGTAGCTCTTCGGCTAACTCATTGCGTAGATTTTCATAGGCGGCTTCTAATGCCTCAGATGGAGTATCTATTGAAATATCTGAAGCCCCTTCCGAGGCAATTGTTTTCTCGCCACTTCGTGTTCCTTTGAGTTGTTGAAATTCAACAAACTCAGGATACTGCTTGAGAAGTTTTATATTTATAGCTTTGGGTTGCTTCTTGAGAAGCTCTTGTCCGCGCGACGTGATTCGAATGTAGCCTCTTCGAGTTGATTCAAGAAGACCAGATTTTTTCATATAAGTAGACGCCCAACCAATTCTATTAGCAAAGGTAGGCATAATACCGCTTGGGAGCATCTCTTTTAGATCCTTATCTGTCAGGCCTAATATCTTCGCCAAAGCATCAATGGTATCACCGAAAGACATCTCGCCCTTCTTTTCTCCGGCGAATCGGAGAAGGGGCAACATCAAACTCTGATAATCTGGAACTGCCATGTATCAAATCTCCTTTAAGCATTTAACGTCTGAAATCAGAAACGGCAAAAAAGCAAAACGGTAATAAAAGAGTCGATTCGGTTGGATTGAACATAAGTGAAACCCAACATCAACCATTCGTAGCTTTCAACAGCTCGTTGGGCTTCGTGCCCCAGCACAACTTACCCAGCTTCCTCCTGATAGGCCGTTTAAGCGGCAACCATCCTGCAACAAACTGCAATCTGCATGATTTAGTCATTCCCATCAGTGAATGCAAAACGAACGCTATACTTGCGTAGAACAAGATTGGGAACTACCCGTGCCGCCGATTTCGCTTTAGCATCAAACTCTGATGCAACCAGAATACCCCTTACCATCGCACCTTCTTCCTCAGCCACAACATCCCCCATGTAGCTCAGAATTTGAGCTATCGCGCGTTGTCCGGCGATCCCTGTTTTTAGCTCAATAACAACTGTTGTACCTGAGGCCTCTCGCGCTGTTATATCAATGTACCCGGACTCAACAGAACGTTCATAAACATTAGTGCCGCAGGCATGATATATTTAAAATCCAGCTTCTCCGCCAATATATCATTCCTACGGAACTAACACGGTTTCCCTGTTTATTTTCTACCGGCGAAATGTCTAGTACGAGTTGATGCGGTTGTTAGGAGTTAACCCCTTTTTCAATCCGAAAAAGCCTATCATCCTGTGATAATTTCAAAACCACGTACTCATCCTTATTCAATTCTTCCGGCAGTTTGTCCTTTAAAATGGATGCAACAAACTGTATCCCCTTTGCATCGACAAGTTTAGCAATCATCAGAAGTTGATTATCGTGCATCAACTCTTTTTTGTCATTGAGGAGAAAGTGCATGCAGGGGATATTTTCTTCATTGGCAAAGAGCGTGTATGCAATGTCAAAACAAGATATTTCACCTTGTTTTTTTCCTGTACTGAAATTGAGATTAAATGCCGTAAATTTATAGAGGCGGCGTCCTTTTACTGTTTCCGGATCAAACTTCAATGCATACTTTTCACCATACAAAGTATATGACACAGATGAAAAGTGACGATTAAACTTGTTGATCTGTTCTTTGATTTTCAGTTTGAAATCATCAGAAAACAGGTCGTTGTCAATTGCTGCAAGTTCATCATTAAGTTCCGCCAGTTTTGAGTCTACAGCGCTCAATTGACGCAAAGTATTTTCATACTCACCCTTAGTTTGGTATTTGGCGTTAAGTTCAGCAATCAATTGCTCCAGGACGTTGAAAGAATCGCTCTGGATAATAACGGCACTTAATTCGGCTTCTTCAACTAAAAGACGTTTCAAATGCTCACGTTGTTCAGTAAGGCATTTATCAATCTTAGGTAAATCCTGCGTTATGAACCGAATTTTTGACGCTACCATTCGGTTGTGAAAATCATGAAGTTCCTGAAAGGTCTTTTGTATTCCGTTCACCAAAGACGTTGCCTGCTGATATATCTGTTGCAATTGCTTCAAATCTATGTTGGATTCACCCGCTTGCATTTCCCGCTGAGCTTCTAAAATCAAATTTTTGCGCAATTCCAGTCTGCTAATTTCGGACGAAGCAAGATTTTTCTTGTATTTTATTAGGTTCAGCTTATCTAAGTCCGATTCAAAATTTGGATTAAGGTTGAGTGACGCCTTTCGCCGCTCAAGTTCTTCTATATCAGACCGTAGCAGGGTTAAGGCCGTTTCGTAGGCAGATTTTGTCTGTTCAGACTCAAGGCGCTTTCTGAATTTTTCCTCAATATCTATTTGAGTTCGCAGTTCCTGTTTGATATCTCCTTGTTCAAAGTCACATCCGAAAAGAAAGAGATAGAGCGTCTCATATTCATCGTCACGAGTAAAACTGTCTAGATTCTTTAGGGTATTATTTATGCTGACATCTTTATAGCGAATATTGTGAGCTATTATTTGCCGGAACGTTGGTTTTTTCCCGTAGTGTCCAGGGAAAAGAATATCTGTTAATGCTTCTTCAAACTCATCATCCGTTTTACTGTTGCCGTTTATTCGTTGAATTTTGTTTTTGCGGGCCAGAAAGTTTCGTTCAACGATCACTTCCCGAGACTCTTCCTGTAAAAGATCGTCTTTGAGCACCAGTAAAATACGCACCTTGTTGTCCACAAGGAAATCTTTGACAAGCTTGTATTCGTTCCGCTTGTTTTCGTAGTCGGAATATATCCCCTTCGCGCTGGCACCAAGGCAAAAATCAATCAGCTTCAGCACCGTTGTCTTGCCAACGTTGTTCCCAGTTTCCTTACCGCTAACAACGGGTGTTTCATCAACAATGAGGTTAATGCCTGCGTGGAAGTGGATATCGCGGATTATAGCGCCGTCACCACGAGTAATAGTCAGTGACTTCAAGAACATAGTTCCACCTTGCCCTGGTCATTTAATGTGACCAGATTGAGAAGAAAAAGCCAGTCGAGGCACAGGGTAAAAACCGGCATGCTCATTTCTCGCTCAGATGTTGACTGTATGTATAAATCAAGCATATCCATCACTTGATGTTCTCGTATCGCCTTCAGTACAAAAGCGCCATTGAAGTAAATGGTGTGTTCTGGATGAATATTGTCAGGAACGAGCATCAGTACCTCCTGATGGATTCTTGAAAATTTTGCATCGTATGAAAGCATCTACGACAAGAATTTGCACACATAACACAAGTTCCTCATCAGGAATAGGCACGTAATTGGCGCTTCTCAGAATCTTTTGCGAAACTTTATCAATAACTGAAAAAAAACGCTGATCGGGAGAAACTTCTGCTCCAAGAGCAAGATATTCCGTGCGGAGGCCATTTAAAATAGAAATGCTTTTGTTCACGCCTTGTTTGTCAAAGTCTGAATAGATATTATCAATGCGATGATAGTGAATTTTGTAGTCGTCTATAAGATATTTGGCCGTGTTTAATTGGTTGTACGAAATCTTTATCTCAATATCGTACGGCACTGTTGCAAAATCCGTTGTCCCCTTGCTCCAATCCTCCTTGGAAAGAATTTTGATGATTGTCGTTAAGTTGGACTCTACTTTCTCCGGGTCGGGTTCACTTTTAAGCTCTTTTTTCAAAAACTCATAGACGTCTTTCATCTGGTCAGTGTTCATCCCATAAATCAACTTTAAGAGAGAGGGGACGTCAAAAATGTCATCAGCGGGATTAAATTTCAGGTTATGAGGGTTCAAAAATGTTTTGGCACGCAAATTCTTTGCTTCTTTGGAGATGGAGATAAACTTAAAGGCATAGCCCTTGTAGTTGGAAATATCTTTAGAGAGTGCAGAATCAATCTTCTGTTTAGTTGCTGTGGCAGAAACCTGAATAATTATTTTGTTTGTGGTATCAACTAAATCAACACCTGCCGCAATTTTCTGTACAGCATTAATGTTTTGAAGCTTCCAGTCGAAGAGCAAATTGAAGAAATGCAGATAAAAGTTCTCGGAATGCAGATGCATGTCCAGAATATTCAATCCCGCTCGTGACTCAATGCGACATCTAAGATGATTGAGTTTTTCCTCAATAAAGTTAAAGTATTTTTGGCGATTCATAATTGCTCTCTATAGTTTTATCGGCAGCATTACCGAACGACGAAGCTCCGCGGTAACTGGTTTTTGCTGGCCGCCTGAGCGGATTGTTAGGCTTTCTTCAGCTTTTCCGCCAATATATCATTCCTACGGAACTAATACGGTTTTTCTGTTTATTTTCTACCAATATT
>CAYHFB010000208.1:1369-6808 GCA_964355695.1 uncultured candidatus Brocadiaceae bacterium | reverse complement strand
CCGCATAAATAAAATGAAAATTCCTATACGTTCAAGTTATGTGGTTACCACAAAAACCACGTATACCGACCGTCCCCGGCCGACATAATGCTTTTTCCCTTTCCGATAATTTGTGTTTTACTTGTGGGTGGGTAATGCTATAATCCTTTTCAATTTATTTTATAAATATCCCATGATATTTCGAGGTCGCAGCAAAACACATGGCACCAAAAAAACAGATACTTATCGTTGATGATGATAATGCCGTTCGTGAAATCTTAAAGTTGTTTCTGGAAAAACACGGATATCGTATAACTGAAGCCCCAAATGGCTATGAAGCCGTTGAGTTATGCAGATTAAATAAATTCGATTTGGTAATTGCCGATATTTATATGCCGGGAATGGACGGCATAAAATTCATTGAAGCATTGCAGAAATTTTCACCGGCAACCAAGGTTATTGCCATTTCCGGCGGTGAATCGTGCCACTTCTTTACGTCCAGCACACAACTAAACACCGCGTTGTACAAAGGGGCGGTGCTTACCCTGGCAAAGCCTATTAAAGAAGGTGACTTGGTGAGTGTTGTAAAAAAAATAATCGGTGAAAGTGTGAAGCCTTGCCCGGACACCGACGCATAGACACCGCCCCTCTGCCAAAATTAAGCCCGCCAACACACACCACATCAAGCGGGTTGTTTTCCGGTAAGAAACAGGGTGGAGTGGCGGTCACGTCTTCCCTGTCCGTATCCTCGCTGAATTGATAATCGACCTTTACGATGTCCGCTCGTTTCAACACCATGAACAAACATTTGCAAAAAACTATTCACAAGGCATGGTCTTTAAGGAAAAGGCTCATAAATCACACCACAACAAACGTCTACCGGTTGGTAAACTCTTACGGCGATTCACTGCCGGAGGTGACGGTTGACGTCTACGGCAAGCACCTTCTGGTCCAATACTTCAAACCGTATGAGCAACAGGTGAGGGACGAGCTTTATGGCATGCTGAAAGACCTTTTGATGCCGGAGACCATCACCGAAAAGATGCGGTTGAAGGGTGAAGACGTAAAAACAGGGGTGGTTCTCGGTGCGGAAATTCCGAAGGACTTTGTTGTGCTGGAAAATAACGTTACCTTTGCCATATCTTTTAATGAGGGGGGAGGCACCGGCCTGTTCCTTGATCAAAGGGAGAACAGAAAGCACGTTCAATTGCTGGCCAAAGGCAAGGAGGCGCTGAATTGTTTTTGTTATACCTCCTCATTTTCGGTGTATGCAGCCCTCGGCGGCGCCGTGAAGACGACGAACGTTGACATTTCTAAAAAGGCCATTGAGTGGGGCAAAAAGAACTTCCTGCTTAACGGGATTGACGGCGCTTCTCACGAATTTATTGTGGGAGACGTATGGGATTGGGCTAACCTGTTTCAAAAAAGGGGACGGACGTTTGACCTGATTATTATAGACCCCCCGTCCTTTTCGACCAGCAAGACAACGGTGATGGCGATAGAAAAGGACATACCGAGGCTGATAGGGCTTGGACTCAACCTCCTTCGCGACGACGGGGTTTTGGTGTTTTCAACCAATCTGGCAAAAATGGGTTTTTCCAAGTTTTTTCAATTGCTGCCGCGCCTGAAGGAATTTACCTCAAAGCCCTATAAGCTCATCAACGTTTCCACTCAGGGGTTAGACTTTCCCATAGACGGCATTCATCTCACGGAACCGTATTTGAAATTTATCATGTTGTCATGTTAGCAGCGCTCAGGGCTTTAGCCCTGATGGACTTCAACATTGCACGGTGCGGCGGGAAGCGTGCACACAGAATGCACTGCGCTGGTTCAAGTGCAGCAACCATCAAACCTGAAGGTTTGAGCTACAAGGCCTATTCCTCGGATTGCTTCAATTTGTTTAATATAATTTCTGCCGGGGTTAGGTATTTTTTTTTGTTATTACACGCCTTGCAGCATAGGACGACGTTTCCCTTTTTGCTTCGGCCTCCCCTTGATAGGGGAACAACGTGGTCCATGGTAAGTTCATCAGGAAGAAATTTCGCCTGGCAATAATGGCATATCCCCTGGGAAATCCTGGCTTTCCACCACTGGGATTTCCTTATTTCCTGTGCCTTCAGCTTTTCCCTGGCGACGTGTATCGGGTCTTTTTCTATATGAATCCAGTCAGACACAACTATTTTCCTCTTTATAAAGACGTTTTGACTCTCAAACTACGCATCATTGCTATTGTAGGTTATTTTATCACAAAAGGGAATTATTAATCTTTCTTTCATGGAATACCGATTGGTATAATAATCAACACTTCAGCAATTCTTTTGTAATTATACCTGGCGTTGCCAGGCGCCATACTTTTATCGTAATTTATAGCAAGCGGGTTTGTTTTCATGAGAGAATTCGATTTAATCGTTATCGGGAGCGGGCCGGCTGGCCAAAAGGCCGCTATACAAGGCGCAAAGCTTCGGAAACGTGTAGCCATTATTGAGAAAGAGCTGGCGTTGGGGGGCGCGGGGGTGAATACCGGAACGCTTCCCAGTAAAA
The DNA here is from genome assembly GCA_964355695.1 of uncultured candidatus Brocadiaceae bacterium. Lineage (GTDB taxonomy): Bacteria > Planctomycetota > Brocadiia > Brocadiales > Brocadiaceae > JACVXV01. Next base: position 4,288 of record CAYHFB010000208.1, on the reverse strand, counting down.
CCCTGAACGACACCATTTATCACATACACGGCTACACCCTTCGTTCCTTTTTGAATGCCACCTGCACGCTGAAAAAAAACATCACCTTTAAGGACCTGATGGCAAGAAAGAACCAGGTCGCTTCAAACGATAATACCGTACTCAGAGATCAGTTGGAGCGAAATAATATCACCATAATACAGGGGACGGCTGTGCTTACCGATCCGCATACGGTGCAGGTCACTATGCGCAACGGTAAAATCGAACTGCTGTCTGCGGTCTTTGTGATCATTGCAACGGGTTCGCGCCCACGCAGGCCGGATAATGTACCCTTTAACAACCAAAATGTCTGTGATTCGGACGCGATTCTTTCCACGGACGTCGCGCCAGAGAGTATATTGGTGGTTGGCGGCGGTGTTATCGGTATGGAATATGCCTCCATGTTTAGCGTGTTCGGTCTGGAGGTAATACTGCTGGAGCGGCGCAAAGAACTCTTTCGTTTCGTGGACCAGGAAATTACCAGAAAGCTTATTGAACATTTAAAGCTCAATGGGGTGCAGTTTATCCTTGAGCAGGATATTACCCAGGTAGCAATAAGAAAAACCGGCAAGGTTGCAACGACTATTCTGGGCGGGGAAACGATTGTCACGGATATGCTGCTATACACCATGGGTAGAATCGCGCAAACGCACGCGATTGGTTTACCGGCGGCGGGGGTCGAAATTGACGATGCGGGACAAATAAAGGTGGATGAATGTTACCGGACGAATGTAGCCCATATTTATGGGGTCGGAGACGTTATCGGTTTTCCCGGACTGGCCTCTACTTCGATGGAACAAGGGAGACGCGCGGCATGCCACGCCTTCGGGGTAACACTACCGGAGATGCCGAAGGTATGGCCTTATGGCATATACACCATCCCTGAAATTTCACTGGTGGGAAAGACTGAGGAGGAGTTGAAACAAGAGTCCATCCCTTATAAAATTGGGAAGGCGTATTACAAAGAAATCGCCCGTGGGCAAATTACCGGCGACACGATGGGTTTTATGAAGCTTCTTTTTCATAAAGAATCACGAAAACTCTTAGGAGTCCATATCATCGGAGACAGCGCCACGGAGCTGATTCACGTCGGACAAAGCGTTATGACCTATGGCGGTACCATAGATTATTTCACCAACAATGTTTTTAATTATCCCACCCTTGCCGAATGTTACCGCACGGCTGCTCTTGATGGGGTAAACAGGCTGTAGCGGAAACGGTCTCTATCAACTGTCATTGGACATAAACTGAACATTCCAAAAGACCAAAGTCCTATCATCGGCAAGGGTTGTCCGGCATTTTGCGACACTTTCAAAAAGTTCAAATTATGCCCGCTTGCACGATAACACCGTAATGCATTCACACCAAATTTAGCAAATGCTTCGCCCCTGCAATTTCCTGAATAGGGTACACTCCAAAATTTTTGTAATTTCCCGATCAATGGAGAATGTTTCTGTCTGTATACGCCCCGTAGGGGCAATTGCTAATAGGCAGGCAATTCATTGCCTGTTTCCAGGGAAATAAACCATAAAGTCCCGTAGGGACGACTGATTACGTCATGCTGTATCATAAACGGCTGAGAACATCAAACAGTTAGCCGTCCCTGTGGGACTAAAAATTTCTGTCTCTAATCCCGCCGATAAATCGGTGGGCTATTTCCGTCTGTCCCTACGGGACAAAATGCATATTTACAAGAAAGTGAGAATGCACCCATCTTGCATGGCATTGTCTGCCTGAAAAGGCTTGTGTTAAACGGAAGGAATGAGTATACTCGTCCAAAGCGAGGACACCCTGTCAGGGTTTCAAACCCTGACAGGGTTATCCTGCCAGTGAGGGGCAAGAGGTGAGTGAATTGTTACCAAGATTGAATATTCCAATTTACGCTGAACCAACACGGTAAAGATTATGGATTTAAATGATGTCTTTGTAGAGTCAATCATAACGGCAACGACAAAGGTATTTTCAACGATGTTGCACGTAGACGTCAAGGCAGAGGAACATTTTATTAAAAGCGAAAAAAATGTTTCTACGGATATCATTTCATCTATCCATTTCTCCGGTAGAGGGGGCATGGGCAAGATTGCACTTTTTATGCCGGGCGCAACGGCGTGCCATCTTGCTTCTGCTATGCTCGGGATGGAGGTGGATGCCGTAGACGTGGATGTGAAAGATTGTATGGGGGAAATGGTAAATATGATAGCGGGTAATGCCAAAAACAAATTTGAAAATTTTATCGGTAAGGTGAATCTGCTTGTTCCATGGGTAATATCCGGAACCCACCTGTCCATTACTTCTCCGTATGGAACCGAGGTCAGTCTTTCCATAGACTCACAGGCTCAGTTTTCATGGGTAATGACAAAATTTTCATATCCAAAAGGAACATTTCTCGTTGGGATACAATTCAACAAAATAACACAAGACCGTACGGATGAATCTTTCCTGGAAAAAAGGGTCAAAGAATTAGAAGATGAAAACCAAATGCTCAAGCTGAAGTTACAGTTACAAGATTTGCAGGTAGTAACGTATTGATGATTAAGCCGTAACGTGTCTAAAGGGAAATATGCTATGAATGAAGCCGACAATCGAATAATCACCGATAAGCAACAGATGCTGGATTTATTGTTTGAGCAGTCCCTTCTCCAGGAGAATATTGAGTTTTACTGTGAAAAACACTCATATCATTTTTACACCTCTATTGTCGATGATTGCCAGACATCGAAACTTATAACGGCGAAAAACCATCACATGGTTGTGCCGGAATTACAAGAACTGTTTATTTATTTACAACGGAAACAGTATCTGTTGCTGGCCTCTCCTTTTGCAAGGGAAGACCCCGCGGTGATGGAAACCGGCGACCCAATACGAATCCAATTTTACACGGGGACGCAAGCATATCAAGTC
>CAYHFB010000208.1:0-1269 GCA_964355695.1 uncultured candidatus Brocadiaceae bacterium | reverse complement strand
CTTTGCGTGAATTATCCCGGTGAAAAAGAGCTGGAGCTTCGTGGACACGTCATCCATTTTACCCTGTCATGCAATAAAAGCAAATGCCTTAACAGCGAGGCGTGTCTCCTGCAATCAGGTCTCCAAAAAGCAATTTGTGGGATAGCTTTTGAGACCCTTCACCAGGCACAGATAATGCAAATATTTAAACTGATGGTGTTGATCCAAAGAGAGTATATTATTCAGGAGAAGAAGGTGCTGATTAATTTTAACCTTGCTCTTGAGAGGCAGGTACAGGAACAAACGTCCCTATTGAGAGAAAAAGACATTCAACTCTTGGAGATGGACAGGACGGTGGGCATTGTAACGTTAGCCGCCGGCATAGCCCATGAAATAAATAATCCGCTGAGTTTTATAAGCAGCGCCATACATTTTATCAGGAAGGGTGTTCTCAAAATGGTAGAGACATCAAAGTATTGGGATGGCAAACCTGTTCCAGAACAACTTCTCAAAGAGTATCAAGACTTTCTCAGCCAGATAAACTTCAAACAAATTGTTCAATCACTTGATAATAAATTTGAAAGCATAAAGAGGGGAATAGAAAGGATTATGAACATCGTAAACAACCTGAAGAGCTTCTCACGGATCGACAGGGAGGAGGTTGAAAGGGTTGATATCAATAAATGTATCGAAGAGGTTTTGTCTGTCTTTAGCGTCAATGTTGAAGAAAATGTAGAATTTGCAAAGGAGTTGCAGGAAGCGCCCCTTGTGGAGTGTTGTGTAAGTGATATCAATCAATGCTTGTTTCATGTTGTAAGCAATGCCGTTGACGCCGTTGAGCATAACGGCATCATAAAAATCAGCACGTTGCATGACAGGGAAAACAACCAAATCGTTATGCAAGTAGTTGATAATGGATGTGGTATGGCGCCGGAGGTGTTAAAGCAGGCGTTTAATCCCTTTTTTACAACAAAACCGGTTGGAGTAGGCACCGGGATAGGACTCTCCATAGTCGATCGAATTGTCAAACGTCATAATGGTACAATAAACATTAGGAGCAAACCAGGTTTTGGGACAACGGTTACTCTTGCTATACCAGTAGATTGTACCATAGCAACAAAAAGCTAAATACACCATTCGCATAGTGCGCCGGTAGTCTTTTGAAAAACAACCCCGGAGAGGTGGGATTTTAATAGATAAAACGTAAAAAACGGTACCTTGGGAATTACCGTCTCCCTAATTCAACGTACAGGAATTTCAAAGTAGGGACACGGTGCCCGTGTCCTTTTA
>CAYHFB010000207.1:5576-6853 GCA_964355695.1 uncultured candidatus Brocadiaceae bacterium | reverse complement strand
GCGCCGGTATTAAGCGCAACAAACATCAAACCTGAAGGTTTGAGCTACAAAACAATGTTTTAACCAAAAAGAGACGCGGATTACAAGAGGCGTGTCAGAGATAGACAACCAATTCAAAGACGTCCATTAGGGAACATATCACTGCGCTTCCCTTGCAGCCATAAAGAGAAACTGCTGGGCATAGCCCGCATACTTCCCAAAGTATTTCATCCCAAAATCCTGGAGTTGTTGTTCCGGAACGTCTTCGTTGTTAAAGTACCATTTCCGAAGAACCTTCTTCATCCAGGTATCGACGGGGAATGCCTCGCTAAAACCCAGGGAAAACAAGAGAACGCAGTCGGCAATCTTATCGCCGACGCCGGGCAGGCATTTCAGCGCCTTCTTAGCCTCCAGATACGGCATTTTCTTTAGCGACGAGAGAAACGGCTCGTCAACAAGATCGTTAACGGCCTTGATGTATTTTGCCCGAAAGCCGGTCTTTGCCTGCACGATCTTATCGTAGTCATCTATCGTGCCGGGATTGGGAAACGCATACCCTTCAGTTCCAAACGCGCTCATTTTTTCCCCGAAGAACCGGGACATGCCTTCGATGTTGGTTTTTATTTTGGGGATATTCGCCGCAGAGGAACACAGGAAAGATATCAAACACTCCCAGGCATCCTGCCGCACAATCCGCATCCCCCGGTACTTCCTGATCGCCTCGCTCATAAACGAGTCCTTATTGATTTCAGCAAGGATGTGAGGATATGGCTCGTCCAGGGCAAAAAATGACGTCAGAAATTTCCGGTCAACCCCCTGAAATTCCAACTGGTCCGCAGACTGGCAAACCCTGAAAATACGGTCTCTGGCGGTCACGTAGTGCCATTTCCCCTCCTTATAAGTCCGAAACATTTGTCCGCACAAGAGGGTGTGTTCGAGATGGAAGTCTTTTATGGGGATTTTGGGCAAGGGGGAAGTGTTTCACCTCGTTCCAAAGCTCCAGCTTGGGAATGTGATTGCAATAAAAGCTCTGCTTTGAGTCAGATAAAACAATCTTTAAAAAAAACGAAGCAAGAGCTTCTGATACAGGCGCATTCTCAAGCTGGAGCTTGAGAACGAGAAACTATTTACCGAAAATCACTAGGACGAGTTTCAAATCTTTTTAAAGCATTTTCAACGCTTCCAAAAACACCTATTAACTTTTCGTCCAAATCCGCATTTTGTAACCATTTGTCTTCCATATAACAATACCACGATTCAAAGTCAGTGTCTTTTATATATTTGTTTAACTTTTGTTT
>CAYHFB010000207.1:0-5476 GCA_964355695.1 uncultured candidatus Brocadiaceae bacterium | reverse complement strand
TTTGTTTAACTTTTGTTTTGTTGTTGGTTTACTCATTTGATACTCCTATGCTATGCGAGCTTCAACTTCATGCAATAAAACTGTTTTAAGTCCTTGCCTCATCATGGAGTCAGCAAAATGCGCCATTTTGTGATGATGCGCACATACTACACTCAGGTTCCAAATCGCATCTTCTCCGCCCTCACAAAGGGATATAATGTGGTGAACTTCAATATATGGCTCATTATCAGGTTTATTAAAGGTATTCTGGCATTTTGGATATAAACAGTATAAGCCGAGTTTTTCTTTTGCTTCTTTAACCCACCCTCTATTTCTTGCATACGTCTCAATTAAATACTCACGTTTTTCAGGTATCTGTACGCTAATCTCTTGAACTTTTTCATCCTCGACTTCTCCTTTAAGCAGTTCAATTCCTTTCAAGGTATAAGTGCCGCGACCATCAAGAAACTGTATCAAACCATCGTCGCGTAAGAGTTGCAATTGCTGTCGGACTTTAGGAAGCAGATGATGATTATCAGGTTTGAATTGTTTAAAGTCGCCTTCGTGAGCATGATAAAATTCCTGCAATGTAAATGTTCTTTTCCCCCTTGCATTGCAAAACTCAATAACTAACTGGTAAACAAACTCTTTCCATTTAATCATAGGTTCAATGAAGTATTTTTCTATCACCCGGTATGTGGTCATTTAGCCGGGTGCGGTTTGTTCAGATATAAAAAACAGGCGGCGCAAGGCTGAAGCCTTGCCCTACATCTTACCCAATGACTCATCCATTGCAAGCGATTTCTCTTTACCTCGCCGTCTCTTAGCCAGTGTTTGCCCATATTAATTAGGCAATTTTGTTGTCCCTGTCGTGTCTGCCACCCAATCAAGGCATCCTACCGCCCCTTCGGGGCTTGTAATATGCTATTATCTGTATGGATATATACTCCTTTCGTCTTAATGATGTTTGGAATTTTACGTAAATATTGATGCAGCATATATCTTTTAAGATGCAATGTGTCAACTGCGTATTTTTTTAAATCAGCTAATGAAACTGGACCACCGGATACTCTTATAAATTCCTCTAGTACCATCGGTAATGGTAATCTTTCCTTACCACTTTCTTTACGATATATAAGAGGAAAACGTTCAAATACCAAGAAATTGTCTTCCGACATTTTAAGGCACGAATATAATGCGTATTCAGAAGTTATACCAGAGTCTGTACATCTCTCTTTAAAAGCCTGAAAAGCACCTGAAACTGATACAAAGGGAATATCTTGTCTTAACTTAGCCTGTATCCAAGCTTCAACTTCTCTAATTAATCCACATGGTAAGGCCGCTAGATTTTCTTTATGTAGGAATGTACCCCTATCCCACAAAAGAAATTTACGAGACCTGCTTGAGCTTAAAACTGCATGAACATTTCTTTCTGAAAGTGAACTGTCAGCAGGTCTCAATTTCTTTACTTCGTAAAAAACCTCTTTAAAATGCATTGCGCGACTACTGCTTTTCAATATAGATTCTACTACTGACGATAAATTCCCATATCGTAGATTCCACCTGTTAATAGAGTACAGTTTATCTCCCTCTCTCCTAATGTATTTTTTCAACCGCTTATTGCCTACAAATAATAAATCGATAAACGAATAGGTGAAATGGAAAAAATGTTTGTAATCTCTCGGACATTGTTCTCTGCAAAACTTATCAACTCTATCAGTGGCTTCAACTAAGCTTATTTCCTCATGGTGAGAAACGGTCTTTATCAAATAGTCACATACTTCAGAGCAATTATTACAGAAGAAATTCTTGGCGAATACAAATCCGAGTTCTTCTTTCTTGTGTAAATCCTTCCTAAACACAGAATCTGTCCCGACTTTTGTAATGAGATAGATTAAAGCACGTTGAATTGGTGGTTGCTCCCATTTAAAATATGACTGTAGTTGTAACGCCAACTCGGAAACTGAAAGAGTTCCAGCGTTTTGCAAGAACGATTCTATTACTATCCACAAAGGTAATAATTCCTTAAATCTCAAAGGATGACAAAGCATTCTCATTAACCTATATTCAATGTAGATTACACGTTCTTTTGTAATTTCGAGCGCTTCTGCAATATGTTCCAATCTGTTTTGAGTATGAGTTGTTAAACCCATTCTCCGTTTTAAAGCCTGAGTTTCCGTTTCATTCCTTGCAATGTATAAAATCCGCGCAGCAACCAATGATTCAAAGGAATTCCAAATAGTATTTTGGTCAATTACCGGTGATAGCAACGTTACCATATATTTTGCGTAAGGACGAAGAGACCATAAGCACAGTAATAAATCAAACGCTTTAACACAAAAGCCAAACCGTTGTATTATTTCAAGCTCGGAAATCTCCAGGATATCATCCCACTTGGAGATTCCATAACTATTTAATCTTTTAAACAACTTTTGAGGAATGGCTGAAGACGAAATATACAAACCTTTGAGTAGCGAGAAATCAATCGCAGGGGAAATTTTTTTATCACTGCATACTTCTTCGGTTTGCCAGGAAATTTCTTTGTCTAATATCTTGTTTATCAATCGTATAACATTGTCCCTCGTTTCATTGAAAGTCGATTCGTTTTCCCATATTTTGCAAAAGTAGCCAATTGTTAAAGCTAGCATAGTATCCAGTGTGTCTTCCTGAGCAAAATACTGATTTTGTATCAACGTATTTGACTGAATCCCCGCATTTGCAAATAGTGTATCTCCAAAAGCAGTCCAAATCTTGTCCTTTTCGGATTCGGATATTGTGAGAAAATCGAGAATGGTCTTTTTCAGGAGGCTATAAGGCGCGGGGTCGTCGTTTTCAGATAAACAGAAAGGTACGCCTGAATGCATGTAGATTCGTTCAGAAAATTTATAGTCGTTATACATACTGTTTCAGTAACGTAAAGATGGGGCGGTTTTTCTATCACACGGTATGTGGTCATTAATCCTGATGCGGTTTCGTCAGATATAAATACGGGCGATGCAAGGCTGAAGCCTTGCCCTACATCTTACCCAATGTTTCATCCATTGCAAGCGATTTCTCCTTACCCCGCCGCCTCCTCGCCAATGCTTGCCAGGCAAAGCAGGCAATTGTAGCACCTGTCGTGTCTGCCACCCAATCGAAGAAATCCACGGAACGGTGTGGCGTAAAGGATTGGTGGTATTCGTCGGTTGCGCCGTAGATGGATGCGAGGGTGATGGGCAGGACAAGCCTGAAGATGCTTTTTGCGCTGAAACGGGCTGGAGAAATTGACCAGCATATAAGCGTGCACAGGAGGCCAAACTCAGTGCCGTGGATAACCTTATCGACGTGCGGAAACAGGGGGACATTGGAGGTGTCTTGTGACGATACCAGGAATATTGCGGCGGCGTAGGCAAGGGTCAATAGACATCTGAGCGTCCAATGCACCTTAATCTTGTGTAACATCCTCATCATCTCCTTCAAAAATGCGTACCCAGTATTGTACCTCATCAACGGGCGTTCCCTTATATTTGTATTGAGGCTCGTCCGTGATTTTGGGGGTGGGCTTTTTCCCCTTTACGGGCGGCACGGGTTTGTTTTCAACCGCGGAGGTTGTTTCGTCGTTTGGGGGTGTTTTAAAAACATCTTTCCAATGCTTTGCGTCGTCTTCCGACGGGCCGTTCCGTTTGCAGTCCGGTTCTTCTGCTTTGGGTCTGCGGCCTTTGTTCAGGTTCAGGGTTTCAAGGATGGTTTTGTACATCGCCTTTGGGTCGATGACCTGACAACCACACCTTTTGACGTGTCGCTTGATATCGTTGTCATACGTGACAATGCTGACGTCTTGCGGATTCTGACACAGGCTGGTAATTCGTTTTATCTCCGTATCGGCGTCAATACCATTTTTTGAATAGATTATGGTAACGCCGGAATCGCTTTGTTTTCTTGGCAGGCCTGTTTCAATATGGGTGCCGTCGAATACAATGATGATATCGTAGCGTTTTTTTTCCCGGTACCTCGAAAACAACGAAATGATATGGTCCCGTACCGATTCAATACGGTTTGGGCCGGTATGTCTTTCCAGATCCGGTACGGTAAAGATAAAATTGTAGCCGTCTATAACGATTAGCATACCATTTGGTAATTATCAACAATTATCCTGCCACCAACAATGGTGGTGATCACCTGCCCCGTCAACTGCCACCCGTTGAACGGACAGTTCCTTGACTTAGATTCAAAGGTATCGGCGTCTACCGTCCACTGTTTATTGAGATCGACTATCGCGATATCCGCAGGCATGCCTACGGCCAAACTGCCGCCGTTGATGTTGAATATGCGTGCGGGATTGGTGGACATTATTTGGACGACTTCCTTGAGCGACAACGCGCCCGGATGGACAAGTTTGGTAAGTATCACGCCAAGCGCGTTCTCAAGCCCTACAAAACCGGAAGCGCCTTTTTGGAGGTCATCAGCGGAGTGGGGGGCGTGGTCAGTGGCAATGGCGTCTATCGTGCCGTTTTTCAGGCCTTCCAGCAGCGCCTCGCGGTCTTTTATCGAACGCAGCGGCGGGTTGGTCTTGGGCGTTGTGCCGTCGGGGTTTTTGCAGGTCTCATCCAGCAGCAAGTGGTGCGGCGTTACTTCACAGGTAACGCGTGCGACGTTCCGCTCCCTGGCCTTTTGAATGACGTCAACCGAACTCTTCAAACTCACGTGTGAAATATGCAACCACCCTTTTGCCTGCTCCGAGCATTTTATCTCGCGGATGATAAAATCCGTTTCATGGCAATAAGCCTCACCCGGAAAATTAGCCGCACGGCTGTTGGTTGCTGCCTTTTCTAAAGAAATATGAGAGTCTTCACAATGGGGGCTGACGACCATCCGGTTCTTTGCGGCCAGGTCACATGCGCCTTTCATCAGCGATTCGTAAAATACCGGGTGGCCGTCGTCGGACAGGGCGCGCACCCGTTTATCGGTGGACAGCTTGTTAATATCCGTCAACTCCTCGCCCAGTAATCCTTTGGTAATGCAGGCCTTGGTATAGATATTTACGACGCCCTTCCGGCGAACGCAATCCATGAGCAGGTTAACCATTTCCAATGAATCAATGGGGGGCTTGGTATTGGGTTCACAGATCAGCGTGGTAAAGCCGCCTTTGGCCGCCGCTTTGGAGCCGGTTTCAACGGTTTCTTTATATTCAAATCCCGGTTCGCGGAGATGGACGTGACCATCTATGAGGCCAGGGATTACGTATTTGTTGGTAGCGTCAATCACCCTGACTCCGGCGACTGCCGTGATATCACTTGAAATTGCGCTGATTTTGCCGTCTTTTATGAGGATATTTCTGCAACCGTCAATCCCTGCCGCAGGGTCAACTACGTGGCCACCCTTGATAAATAACTCACTGCTTGCCATTTTCATTCACTCCAATAATTATAAAAAATCGTAACAGCTCACCTGCCTCTTGCCCCTCACCCTTAGGTTTATACACATCTTTTGATATGGCTTACGATTAACGGCCTAATAT
>CAYHFB010000206.1:0-6902 GCA_964355695.1 uncultured candidatus Brocadiaceae bacterium | reverse complement strand
GTATTCACACACAAGGACACGGGCACCGTGTCCCTACATTGAAATTCCTATACATGAACTTAACGCCCTTCGGGCGGACTCAGCCTTGCAACTGCAAGGCTGTTTGCCTTTCTTTCAGCCCCAGAGGGGCGGCCTGTTTGTAGCATTTTATGCAAATTAAGCTATTTAGCTCCGTAGGAGCGACCTGTGTTTTTTATTGTTACGCACGGACATGATGCCAACCAACAACCACAGGTCGCTCCTACGGAGCTTTTGCGGTGTTTAGATTCTCTATTCTACAAACAGGCCGCCCCTCCGGGGCTATACGCGTCCAACTCCAGTAGTCTTCGAATTAGCGCTTAGACACAAAATAAATGAATGTGTTGCAAAGTTCCGTCAGGAACGACATATTGGTAGAAAACAAACACAAAAACGGTCTTAGTTCCGTAGGAACGACATATTCGTAGAAAAACCATTGGGTTTGGAATATTTCATACCTACGGCACTTTATGGTTGTATGCCCTTGCTATTTCTACCGATATTTTGTCACTACGGGACATTACATCACTTAAATACGGGGAATTTATCCCTGGATTTTTCGAAAAACAGATACTTTTGACTATACTTTGCCCGTGTCATGTCAATCCTAAACGTCCTGACACAAAGCATCAATTAGCCGGCATACGGATTTTTAATTCTTTTGATAAAATATTGCAAGTACCCCATTATAAAGAACCTAACCAGGCAAGCGGAACTCCTGCCCTTCTGCTTGATACCCCCTACCCCTTTATAAAAAGCATCCTTGCTCAGATGGGGACTATTGGAGCCAGTACCTAATGGTGGAACGTGCCTGCCGCTATGAACATGCCCCCCTCGCGTCGGAACCGCCTCCTTGCTCCGTTGCGCTTGCAACGAAAACAACTGGCGCGCAACGCCCCAGGCCGCGCCGCGCACCCCTGGAAGGCTTTTGCCACGCCAGTGCCACGCCGAACGCGTCCGGCGGCTTCCTGTTGAGATTGTCAAGGGTTTCTCTGTTGGCGTACAGATACCACCTTGCCCATTGCCCGCCAGCCGCACAAGGGAAACCCCTCGCCTGAAAGTAGCGCCTTTGCGTGAATCCCAGGATTCGCGAACGTTATGACCACCTATCCGTCCTGGGAATATTTCAGCCGTTTCCTGAATCATGCCTTGTTAACCCGGTGATTCTGTGTCGTACTTGCGTCGTACCTTGTGGTAAAAGCATACCAAACCACACAAAACCAGACAAGAATTAAATTCCCTTGAATGCCTTGAAAAGACTGATAAAATAAAGACACGTCGAAAGAATGCAAAAAGGATAAAAACAGGTAAAAAATGCCTTTAAATTATTAATGGTAATTATTTGACGTATAAGTGAGAATATTTATGAAGGAGAATATGAAAATGCTCCGATTTAGCAAGCGCCGCAACACCCTGGAACCGGAAGAATACATCTTTCAACTGAACGATTCTCCTGAACCAAATCTTTACAGGGACATCTTTCCGTACGATAAAATCCCCAAGATTCCGTTTAACTATCGTCTGAATCCGATGAACATGCCTGATGAAATATGGATTACAGACACGACGTTTCGGGATGGGCAGCAGTCCCGCCCACCCTATACCGTCAAGCAGATTGTTGATCTTTATGATCTCATCCACAAGCTCGGCGGCTCAAAAGGCCTTATCCGCCAGTGTGAGTTTTTCCTGTATAGTGAAAAGGATAAGGAGGCGGTCAGAAAGTGCCAGGATCGTGGCTATCAATATCCGGAGGTCACTGGCTGGATCAGAGCGGTGAAAAGCGATTTTAAGCTGGTCAAGGAGATGGGTCTCAAAGAAACGGGGATTTTGTGTTCCGCATCGGACTATCACATCTACTTAAAGCTAAACAAGACCCGGAAACAGGCAATGGACATGTACCTCGATATCGTGCGCTCGGCGCTGGAAGAAGGCATTATACCCCGATGCCACTTCGAGGATATTACCCGTGCTGACTTCTACGGTTTTGTGATACCCTTTGCACAGGAGTTGATGAAATTATCGAGGGAAAGCAATATCCCCGTGAAGATTCGCGCCTGCGATACCATGGGTATGGGTGTGAGTTATCCGGGCGCCGCCTTGCCGCGCAGCGTGCCCGGCATCATCTACGGGCTGAACCACTTTGCCGGCGTGCCGTCGGGATATTTGGAATGGCACGGCCATAACGATTTTTATCTGGCGGTGAGCAACGCCACCTCTGCGTGGCTGTACGGTTGCGGCGCTATCAACGGCACGCTGTTAGGCTTGGGCGAACGCACGGGCAACACACCGGTAGAGGCGCTCATCATGGAGTACCTGGCCCTGCGGGGTGAAGACGAACTGGTGGACACCACCGTGATTACCGAAATTGCCGATTATTACCGAAAGGAAATCGGCTACCAGATACCGCCCACACAACCGCTGGTGGGTTCAGAATTCAATGTCACACGGGCGGGCATCCATTCTGACGGCTTATTGAAGAACGAAGAGATATACAACATATTCGACACGAAAAAGCTTTTAAACAGGCCTATTGGCGTTTCGGTAACGGACAAGTCGGGCGTCGCCGGTATCGCACAGTGGCTTAGCATCTTTTTTGGATTAAAGGGGAGTGATCAAGTCCCCAAGAACCACGAGGGCGTCATTAAGATAAAAGAGTGGGTCGATAAGCAGTATAATGAGGGGCGTATTATCTCTATCTCTGATGATGAGATGGTGGAACAGGCGCACCTTCATCTTCGGGATATCATTAAGTCGGACAAACTGAAAATGTGAAGCTCTATGAATTCCAGGCAAAAAACATCCTTCGGGGATATGGTATCCGTGTGCCTCCGGGCAGGGCCATATCCCGGAAGGAGGATGCCGCAAATGCATACGCGGAAATCGGCGCCGTCCGTTGCGTTGTAAAAGCACAGATTATTGCCGGGGGGCGGGGGAAAAGCGGCGGCATCCTCTTTGCCGGTTCGCCGGTGGAGGCGGAGACCCGCATCGCGGGCATGCTTGGCGCACGCATCGTAACGCCGCAGACAACGCCCCAGGGCGACGTTATTCAATACGTCCTCATTGAAGAAGCCCTTTCTATTACAAGAGAGCTGTATCTTGCCATCGTAATTGACCGTTCCCTTCAAACACCGATGGTAGTTGCGTGCGGTGACGGCGGCGTGGAAATCGAAGAAATTGCCGCAAAACATCCCGGAAAAATAATAAAAGAACCCATAGACATTTTATTTGGCATACACCCCTTCCAAGCCCGCCGCCTTGCCGCTCAGTTAAAGTTGATCGGCGTGGCCGCTACCAAAGTGAATAGTTTTCTCACAAACCTTTTTTCTGCCTTTATTCAAAACGATTGCTCCTTGCTGGAAATCAATCCCCTTGTGGTCACGGCTGACGGCGAACTGTGCGCGCTCGACGTTAAGATGGATATCGACGACAATGCCTTATACCGCCACCCCGAATTTGAACCGTTTGCTGCCTGCCAGGACGCATCCCCTGCCGAGGCGCTGGCTCGAAAACATAAGCTGCGTTATATCGGATTGGATGGAAATATCGGGTGTCTCGTTAACGGAGCCGGGCTGGCTATGGCCACGATGGACATTATAAAACTGCACGGCGGTGCGCCCGCCAACTTTTTAGACGTCGGCGGCGATGCCTCATTGGAGCAGGTGACACAGGCATTCAAGATTATCCTGTCCGACCCGAAGGTAAAGGCCGTCTTAATCAACATCTTTGGTGGCATTATGAAATGCGACACCATTGCCTCCGGCATTATTGAAGCGACTAAAGGCGGTGGCGTAAAGACGCCTCTGATCGTAAGGCTTGAAGGCACCAGCGCGGACACGGCGAGAAAGACATTGGAACGTGCGGGATCAGGTATTTTTTGTGTAAAAGACATGGAAGAGGCCGCGCGCCTGGCCGTGTCAAAAGCAATAGAAAGCAGGTAAAACATCATGGAAAATAATGGAAACAAATTCCCGGCGGGTAAAACAAAAAGGATTATTTTGTTTTGCGACCTTAGAGATTCTACGGATATCCTGTTAAATTATGAACAGGGCGTCTATCGCAGCATTGATGACGCCACACTAAAAGAGTTTACGTATGAAGAGTTTATGCTCGACGTGCATGAAACCTCTTATAAAGAACTGTACCTCGGACACGAAAACACCTACGCGGAGATATACGGAGACGGTGTGATGGGCATCTTCCCGGAAGACAACGCAAAGTATATCCTGGAGAATATCTCCCGGCTGACAAAGCGGATGCGTGTCTACAACGATTCACCGGGAGTCGGCATATACAAACCCCGCATAGACATTGGCTTTGGCTTAGCCGTAGGAGAAACAGCATTTATTTATTATCCACTGGATAAACGGTACCACGCCGTCGGCAGATGCATCCACAAAGCCGCTAGAATTGAAGGAGTTTCCCGTCTGTATGACGCCAGGGTTTTGATTTCAGGCCAGTTTTTTAAATTCGCGGAGGGATATATTAATTCCGACAGCAGATTTTCTTACCGTTTTATTGACCGTGTTATATTAAAAGGCTTCAGAGAGCCGACCACCCTCTTCGAACTCCTTATCGACAACGACCCTCGCTTTGAGATCAAAAAACTTTCTACGAAGGAATATTCTGAGGCATATTCAAAATACGCCAGAAGGGATTGGGAGGCCGCAATGGAGATTTTTAAACGAATTTCCTCCGAATACGGACTGGGCATAGGCACGGTTATGGCTAAAAGGTGTGACTATTTTTTAAAGAGTCAACCAGGTCCGGAGTGGAATGGAATATGGAAAATGCGGGATAAATAATCCGAATCACCATAAAGCGGGAAACGGGAGTTTCTCGTACAAGGGCATTCCCATTTGCAGATTAATGGGAAATATGGAGTGCAGTAACACGGTTACTGCACTCCAAAAAAAACGTCAAACAATCTTTCATTTGATAACGAGAATGGGCCACCTCCGGAAATAATTGATGGAATATGACTCACGTAAACTTTGTATGTAAGGAGTTGCTTATGGCAAAGAGCAAAAAACCCGTCAAGAAGAAACCCATTGTCGTGACCGGCTACGACGCCATGTTCTCTGGCGTTGCCGGATTGCTGGAGGAAGCCCGCCGTAACTCGGTTCGGGCAGTTAATGCGATAATAACCGCGACCTATTGGGAAGTGGGGCGGCGTATTATTGAGTATGAGCAGGGCGGAATGGACAAGGCTGTTTATGGCGAAAAAGTTATCGTAAGATTATCCAATGATCTGACGGAACGTTTCGGGCGCGGATATTCTAAAAGAAATGTTGAACAAATGCGGCTGTTCTACCTCTCCTGGCCAATTGCGCAGATGTCATCTGCGCAATCTGGCATGAGCCGGATATTCTCCGGTAAAACGGGAATAGACTTATCCGCGTTGGCCGCCTACTTCCCTCTTCCCTGGTCACATTATGTTCGTCTTCTGTCGGTAAAGAGTCTGGAAGCGCGTGCCTTTTATGAAACAGAAGCACTACGTTGCGGTTGGTCTGGCCCCCAACTTGACCGCCAGATTTCAACCCTTTTTTACGAACGAACTGCGCGCTCTCGCAACAAGGCGGCTATGTTGAAAAAGGGTGAAAAACCGCGCCGGGGTGATATTGTTACGGTGGAAGAGGAGATAAGAAACCCGTTGATTTTGGAGTTTCTTGGCTTGAAGGATGAATACACAGAGAATGAACTTGAGGAGGCTCTGATCAGACATATAGAGACATTCCTCTTGGAACTTGGCGGCGATTTTACCTTT
Source organism: uncultured candidatus Brocadiaceae bacterium (assembly GCA_964355695.1). GTDB lineage: Bacteria > Planctomycetota > Brocadiia > Brocadiales > Brocadiaceae > JACVXV01. The sequence continues at coordinate 1,120 of CAYHFB010000206.1, read as the reverse complement.
GTTGGCCGCCAGCGTCGTTTGCGCATCGGAGATTCGTGGTACCGGGTTGATCTCCTCTTCTACCATCGTCGGCTACGTTGTTTGGTGGTGATTGATCTTAAACTGGGCAAATTCACCCATGCCGACGCCGGGCAGATGCATACGTACCTAAACTATGCGCGTGATCACTGGACGCATCAGGATGAAAACCCGCCCATCGGGCTAATCCTCTGCGCAGAAAAGGACCATGTCCTTGCCCGGTATGCCCTGGAAGGACTGCCAAACAAGGTTTTGGCGGCGGAGTACAAGATGGCGCTACCCAATGAAAAAGCGCTGGTGGCGGAGATTGACAAGACCCGCAAGGCTCTGGAATCAAGACGGAGAGGAGGCGCTGATGGCCGCTGATGATACCACCGACCCTATCATGGTCTCCGCCCTGGAGCATTACAGCTACTGCCCGCGCCAATGTGCCCTTATCCATATAGAGCAGACATTTGATGAAAACTTGTATACCTTACGCGGCAGGATGGTGCATGAAAATGTGGATGAGGAATCTTCTCACGCCCTGGAAGGTGTTCGCTATGAAAGGGCGCTTCCTATCTGGTCAAAACGGCTAAACCTTGTCGGGAAGGCTGATTTGGTGGAGTTTCATGGGAATGTTCCGTATCCCGTGGAATACAAATCCGGAAGGCACAGGGCTGGTCATCATGAAAATGTGCAGCTCTGCGCACAGGCTATCTGCCTTGAAGAGATGCTTGGCGTGAAGGTTGAGAAGGTCGCCATTTTCTGGCATGCGTCAAGGGAAAGAAATGAGGTGGTCTTTACGGACGCCATGCGGGTCGCGGTAGAACAAACGGCTGTTGCCGTGCGCAAGATGATGGATGAAAGATTTGTGCCGCCACCGGTGAACGATAAACGGTGTAAAGATTGCTCTTTAAAGGAGTCGTGCTTGCCCGCGGCGATACAGGATAAGGTGAAAGCCAGGCGCATGGCGGAAAAATTGTTTGTTGTGGAATGACGGTGTGTGGTGTAACCACAAAAGTGGTTTTCACTCCGGGCGGGTTTGCAACCAGAACTCATAAGTTCAGGTATAGGAATTTCAATGTAGGGACACGGTGCCCGTGTCCTTGAGGTATAGGAA
>CAYHFB010000205.1:0-6908 GCA_964355695.1 uncultured candidatus Brocadiaceae bacterium | reverse complement strand
CATCTGTCCCTACGGGACAAAATGCACGTTTACAAGAAAATGGGAATGCACCCGAATTCATCAACAGTTAATCCGCTTTTTCTTATTAATCCTCTTAACAAACCAGGCGCTAATTCCTTATGATTAGGAATTGATAAGGTTGGTCTTGACTCATGATAAAATATCACGTGACTGCCAGTCTGATGGTCAAAGATATAGCCAAACTTCTGAAAGATTTTTGCCGCTTCTCTACCGGAAATGTTAGATAAAGATACTCACTTAAACAGTAACCTCTCCCAAAAACACTTCCCTTTCTTCTATAATTTCAAATCTCCCGTGTTTTTTCTCTACCTCTAACCATCCCCTGATTGCGTCTTTAATATTATTTAAGGCGTCGTCTATTGTCTTGCCCTGGCTCATACAGCCAACAAGTTCTGGCACATCAACTACATATCCACCATATTCTGAGTCATAGGTTATTATAACCTTAAATTTCAAACGTACCTCCTTAAGCTATTAAAAGCCACCGAGTGTATACTTTAAACAGATACCGTAAGTGATTTTAAATTTTTTATTAACCTAATTTTTCCGTGTTTTTACCTGTAGAGCGAAGAACCTCTTCGCTCTACAACCATGGTGTTTGAATTTCCTATACGTTAGATTAGGCCTTTGGTTACTTTTAATGGTAAACAAAAATGTTTCAGATATTTATGCCGCCATTACAAGGGTTCAAAAGAACTAGCAACTTTCTTATTTTATACTTTCTCATATTATTTTTATTACATCTTCAATATTAATCCTACGCAATCTTCATCTATAAGTTCGAGGACATCAATCCTGTTGAAAAAGGTTAGATGCATTTAGCGCAGATATTATTCCATGCACCTTTTTAATTCCTCATATTTTTTTCCATTCTTCATAGCCAAGCTCGTATCCCTCCCAGACAACCAGATCATCCCATTCGGCTTTTTTTAAGCCACTCGTTCTCCACCTTCATCGTATAACGACACATCAATGAGCTTTTTCTAAGTTGGCAATTTTTACTTTTTTGCTGATATAAAGCTCATAATGAGAATCTGAAGTGTATATCTCATGGCAGTTTGCTTCAATAAGGCTCGTCAATATCAGTGCATCTAATCCAGGTATTTTAATTTCGTGTACAATGTGTCCTGCTTTAAGGGCAATTGATGATGAAACAGGGACTACAAGAGTTGCAATTTCAATATCCTCAATTATCTTGGGCCATTTATTGAAATGCCCCTGAAGGAGTTTTTTTTGAAGTTCATATAATACGACAGCGGAAGTAACGATCTCATGTTCTTCCCAGATATTAACTGCTAAAGCATGTTCATCTTCCAATGCAAAGAAAAAACCGGTATCAACACCTGTCAGCATCAGTGCTTGTCCTTTCCTTATGCTGCTCTTCCCATTTTTCCATGCCACCCAACGGTTTTGTTTTGATAAGGGCATTTAAAACCCGCTGCTTAGCAGCCTTCCTTTCGTCAAAAGAAAGATACTCTTCTATGGCCTTACGAATTATTTGAGAAACAGGGATATGTGATGTCTTTGATTTGGATTTGATGACATCTAAAGTTTTCTGATCTAAATGAACACTAACTCCAGGCATTTCATCCTCCATATTATTCACTTTATGTTGTTTAAAATAACCAATGACCCTTAATGCGCAACCAACATTGATCAGTATTCCTTCGGTGTATGTCCTTTGGTGTATATTGTTTTTTTGATAAGATAATTATAATGGATTGGCAATGTTTTTATCAATTTTTATAGGGCATAATCATGTATTTCCAATTGGGTTGTGGGCAAAGCCCCCTTTGGATTAGGTATGGGTGCAGTTCTTTTAGAGGGATTTAGCATTTCTTTATTAAAAAACTTTGTGGAATTATACTTAACTATCCAATTTGCCAGTGCTTAAACATTGAACTACTCGTCAGTCGTAACCGGTGAAAATCAAACAACTTCCGCTTTTTGTACAAATCAGTGCATAACAATCCATCGTCATTGTACTTATGCTTGATTTAGCTACATTTTTCAACAAAGTAATGGGTTTCGTTAACCCTTCCACCTCTTATAGCGTATTCCATATGACTTGATATCAAGATTTATTCAAATCAACCAGTTTTTTATGTCTTAATTGGTGTCCATGCCTTGTTTTTCGTCAATTTTTCCATGCGTGAATTCTTTTACATGAATGTCTGTGGCACAATCCCACATAAAATACTGAAAACAACATCCTCATGCAAGCTATAATTGTCGCATATTTCAATATGGTTGCAAAGCTTAAAATATCAAGTCATATGAGACCTGCTATAGCTCCATATCCCCCCGTTTATAGGACACTTCTCCAAAACGTGTCTCTATCTTACGATACTGCAACTCCCTCGGTGTCCGTACTACCCCATCTGCCCCTATTACCGGTTCTGACACCTCACGAGACCAACATCGCCCATCTTATGTGATTTCCTGAATTTAAATTACCGTTTAAACAAGCGGAATCAATATGTCCCATTTAGGCAAAATTGGATTACGTTTCAGTCTTGCTTCAACATCCACCATTAGCTCCTTAGACACTGAAACGCCTTTTTGGTAAATCGTTCGACTCAAGTTGACCACTGGTTTTATACCTTTCCAGGTCATAGTTTTTGCCCATTCCAGCATAGTTTCAACCAAACGGCGTGAGTTTTTCTTTACAACCCATACATGATCAAGCGCATGAGTATTGCCGCGCGTCACGCCTCCTCGCGAGTAATCTCCGATGTTTACCGTCGCTTTGCAGTCGATACTTAAACGTTTGACTCGACCATTTTCTTCAGAGGTTTCGGTTTCATCTGTCAACGGCTTTCCGTCTTTTTTTTGAATGTTGTCGAAGATGGCATCTGTTTGCGGAATTTTTTTCAACGGTTTAGCCTTGAGTACCTTGCGCAAGCGGTAGCCGTTGCGGTTTAAAATTTCAGCCATGTTACTCGGTGATGGAAGCTTATCTTCTTGAAAACCTTGGATTCGTAGCCCTTCTAACGCTTTTGCAGCAGTTAATCGCGTGTCGGACACTGAGGTTCGGAAGGTCGGGTCTTGTTGGCTATGGGCGGCCATCAAATCCCACAACGCTTGTGCCACTTCAGGTTGCTTTTCTTCCCACAATTTGTCGCCACCATAAGCTGATTGCGCCCCCAGGCAGATGACACTTCACTCCTCCTCCTTGTTTGATATGAATAGTTGTTGCTGATTTATTATTTGATTCTGCAAAAAATCCATTGTAAAGCCAAATAGCTTGTTTGCAATATTATATTCCTTCTTTGACTGCAAATTCATATATAGCGTAGTGCAGAAGTTATGCAACATTTAGATTGACATACTTTCTATTTCTTGCATAATGAGAGTATGGAAACAGCAAAATATTCGACGTTTGAAATTCGAACACGATCCGTAAAAGCAATTCAGTGTGGTCTGCCCGCTACCAATGTTGCCATAGCATATCAAGTAAATCGTTCCGCTGTTTTGTTGCTGAACTTTTATAGTAGCTTATATTTAGTTACCTGTTGCAATACTTTTGCACCTTGCTATATGTGTTCCGCAACTTTGCAAAAGTTTTCATCGGTAGAGACAAAATGCCAATAGCTTTCTGAGATCAGGCTAAAACATCCAAGATGTAATGCATCCAAAGTTCTAAGTCCGTGTTCTTTGCCATGTCTTTTTAACAGGTCCTCGGCCTCCCGAACTATTACATGGCTCAATGGCTCCATATTGAAACGATCGATTTCTACCTCAAACCCTTCAATTGCCTCATTTAAGATATTTTCGTCTATTTCTTTATTCCTAAACCTTCTGTGCAAAGCACTGACAAACTCTAACCTGGACAATTCCGAGACACAGATTTCACTCTCCTGTGGAAATAGAGGGACACTTCCCATATTCATTACAACAGTTTCGGCGACCTAAGCACATCCGCAAACCTCGGCTCTATCTTTGCATGTTCCTTGAGTGCCTTCTCAAGCAGCTCTTCCCGTTCCTCAAGCTCCTTGCTCTTCCTTATGGTGTGGAAAAGGGGACGCAACCCTTTAAATCACCAGAAGTATTCAGATTAACCAGTTTTCTAACTTCAAATTTTCTAACCGCTCAAAATGAATACTATTATTTGTGATCAAAATGCAATCGTTGGATACGGCTACCGAGGCTATCAGAATATCGAAATCATCGATCATGTTACCCTTTGCTCTGAGGTCTGCTTTGATCTTTCCGAACAGTCTTGCGGATTCATCGCTTTCAGACAATATCGCCAGGTTTCTCTTGAAGACTTCTATGCGGTGCAGATTTGCATCAACTCGTTTTGAATTATAGGCGCCGAAATATAGCTCAGCCAATACACTATACGACAACGCTAATGAATAGGCCCCAACTTCTTGAACCTTCTTCATCAATTGTTGATTGCCGTTCAAAAGATAAATACATGTATTAGTGTCCAAAAGATACTTCAAAATATCTTCTCCGCCCCGTTGGTAGATTTCCTGCTTGAATAAATATCCCTTATCTGCTCTTCAATTGACCTATCATCTTCCCAGGTACCACATACGGAGAGGAATTCTTCGGTTGTTTTTTTCTCATCTAATTCAGACGGTATGATCTCGCTTCTCATGAAATGGATCATCTTGGCCAGTTTTACCTGCGCTGATGTAGGTAATGCCTGCATGTCTCTAAGCACCTCTTCTTCATAGACCGTTTTCGTCTGCATAAAACCTCCAAAATATATAACGTGGGGACGGTTCTTAAATTTCCCTGAAATAAAAACAAGATATTTTGGGGACGTTGTTACGTAAGTTCTCAATAAGTTGAGATAAAACGATGCTCTCGTTTTATTAATTGCTTAAAAAACAACATGTTTTTACTTTTAAATTTTGAATTTATATCAACTTATTGAGAACTTACGTTTTTTCCCCTTCTTTTTTACCTTTTTCCATTCCACTCGGTTTAATCACAGGTTTGGGTTTATTACCTTTAAGAATGGCAAGCTCATTTCTTAAACCTTGAATCAATTCTCCCTGATATTGGATTACTTCCAATAACTGTGTTACCGGGGGAATAGGTTCTTTTTCTAAAATGTCAGGCATCTTGGGTATTTTCTGCATAACACGACTATACTTATCTGATTGTTTAAGTCAAGCTTTTTTTTGATTTACATCGACTTGATGAGGAATTATGTTGTTTTTCAGTGAATTAATAAAACGAGAGTATCGTTTTACCTCGACTTATTGAGAACTTACCTGTCAGTCGTCCCTACGGGACTAGAAATAGTGGACACTGTCCCCACCGATGAATCGGTGGGCTATTTCCATCTGTCCCTACGGGACAAAATGCACGTTTACAAGAAAATGGGAATGCACCCGAATTCATCAACAGTTAATCCGCTTTTTCTTATTAATCCTCTTAACAAACCAGGCGCTAATTCCTTATGATTAGGAATTGATAAGGTTGGTCTTGACTCATGATAAAATATCACGTGACTGCCAGTCTGATGGTCAAAGATATAGCCAAACTTCTGAAAGATTTTTGCCGCTTCTCTACCGGAAATGTTAGATAAAGATACTCACTTAAACAGTAACCTCTCCCAAAAACACTTCCCTTTCTTCTATAATTTCAAATCTCCCGTGTTTTTTCTCTACCTCTAACCATCCCCTGATTGCGTCTTTAATATTATTTAAGGCGTCGTCTATTGTCTTGCCCTGGCTCATACAGCCAACAAGTTCTGGCACATCAACTACATATCCACCATATTCTGAGTCATAGGTTATTATAACCTTAAATTTCAAACGTACCTCCTTAAGCAGTTAAAAGCCACCGAGTGTATACTTTAAACAGCCACAGTAAGTAATTTTAAACTTTTTATTAAACTAATTTCCGTGTTATTACCTGTAGAGCGAAGAACCTCTTCGCTCTACAAACCTTTTTAATTCCTCGTATTTTTTTCCCCATTCTTCATAGCCAAGCTCGTATCCCTCCCAGACAACCAGATCATCCCATTCTGTAAAGACCTCATCCTTGGTTTCTTCTACCCGTTTTTTGAAAACAACAACATCCATACCATATTTTTCTTCAAACACTCTACACCTGCTTCCGAAATATTCCGCCTTGCTCAACGCCTTATCAAGGAGCATCGTTATTATTTCTTTGCTTGAAGCAATGTCTCCTAAGTCACCCGGCAATTCAATTTTTATTTCCTTGGCTTTAGGCATAAGTAACTTCTTTAATCTTACCTGTCTTCAAAATACCAGCTCTTTCTTTTATACTTAATGATTCATTCTGCATCTCTATCTTTCTGTACATTTCCCAAAGCACATCATCTTCCGGATCTACAATTTCATTTAATGCACCACGCTTTAAGGCATAATCAAGATAATCCTTTATGCTGTCACTAAGTGCCACAAGGGCATCGTCCTCACTTCCGCCATGGCTAGACACCGAAAAATCCAAACATCGTGCTACAATGACGTCGTCTTCCTCGGTTAGCAGTAAGTGTAAGCGTAGACTGGGGATGCTTTAGATGCTTCCAACTAAAGCTTTTATCGGTTTCATATAATGCCCCTCTCATCTAGTTTAAATTAGGGCTTCGGCGACCGTATTTGTAGCGCTGGCGTCCCGCCTGCATTTATACTCTAAACGGGTGAGATTTTAACTTTTCAGAAAGACAGAATTTTCACGTCTGCAAAGGTTTTCAGCCGGAATTTGCCCAAAATAAAAGTTAAATTTTAACCCGTTCGGAGTATAAAAAACAGCAGGCGGGACGCCAGCGCTACAAACGTCAAATTAGGATTCGACGACTGATTTGTGTTCACACTCAAGGACACGGGCACCGTGTCCCTACTTTGAAATTCCATCAAGGTAGAACAGCCAGTTACCCGACTGCCCCCTCACAAATC
>CAYHFB010000204.1:4980-6939 GCA_964355695.1 uncultured candidatus Brocadiaceae bacterium | reverse complement strand
GAACCCACAATTTTATTTTATCAATAACGCTTTGTACAAGGAGAGTAAAAGATGAAGAAACAGCTTATCGGTGTTGCGGTCATTGTGTTTTCCGTTGTCAGTATGATTTCAGGGATTACGGCGTTTGCAGCGCAAAAAGACGCGGAAGGGGCGCGTGCTGCGGCGGATGCGTTCTACGCGGCTCTCAATACGATGTTTACCGGTGAATTGGAACCAATGAAAGAGGTCTGGTCGCATAAGGATGATGTGACCTACATGGGCCCTGCCGGCGGCTTTCGTCTCGGTTGGAAGCAGGTATTGGCCGACTGGGAGGCTCAAGCAGCCAAGAAACTTGGCGGCAAGGTTGAGCCGAAGGAAATGCAGCTCACCGTGGGACAGGACATTGCGATTGTCAGCAACTACGAGATAGGTCAAAACGTGTCGGCAGATGGAAAGCATCAGGCCGTTACAATCCGTGCAACGAATCTTTTTCGTAAAGAGAAAGGGATTTGGAAGATGATCGGACACCACACGGACATACTTCCCTTTCTGCAAAAGTGACCGCTGCGCCGGAAGCGGGCTAATCATTGTTTGGTATCATGAACTAACACCAACAGACGCTACCGCTGTTGCTCAACAGCGGTAGCGGACTATTATGCTGCACAAACGGGAGGTATGCATGCGGAAAATATTTATTGCATCCGCTCTCGTCCTTTCATGCCTGTCCGGTCAGGCGGTTGCGCAAAGCACGGCTCCAACCCCTGTCTTGCCGCAGAACCTACGCTGGTTCAGCCCGCCGAACAACGCTGCATTGCGGGGCGCCTGGGTACTCGGTGCGGATCAAAAGCATGGGGCTTATCTGCTCCGCGTGAAGCTTGCCTCCGGAGGCAAGATACCGCCCCATGCACATCCGGACGAACGCAACAGTACCGTCCTTTCCGGTACGATCTACGTTGGGTTCGGAGAGGTGTTTGACGAATTGAAGGTTGTTGCCGTTCCGACCGGCGGCGTCTACGTTGCGCCCGCAAATCAGCCGCATTATATATGGGCAAAGGACGGTGAGGCCATGTATCAGGAGTCCGGAGTTGGCCCCACCGCAACCGTGCCGGTAAAGTGATTGCTCACTTTCTGGTTAGTCTCTTCATCATCTAAATAGGAGATTTTGTGAAATTCGCGGCATTTGATCTGGAAATTGCTAAAGACATACCTGAAAACGGAAGATGGCAAGATGTAGCTCCTTTGGGAATAACTTGCGCTGCTGTCGCATTCAGCGATAACAAAGAGCCTGTTTTTTGGCAAGGTATTCCGAAAATGACTCAAGTAGAATGCCAAAATATGTTTGCCAAATTAAAAGAAATTGCCGATTCTGGCTACACTATCGTAACGTGGAATGGCTGTGGCTTTGACTTTGCGGTTTTAGCACAGGAATCAGGGTTTATAAAAGAGTGTGGAGCGCTAGCGTTACAGCATGTTGATTTAATGTTGGTTGTAACGTTTACAAAAGGTTGGTTTCTTAGTTTGCAAAAAGCCCTTTTAGGGGCAGGCTTGAAGGGGAAGCGGAAATCAGTTACTTTGTCGGATGGGTCAATACACGCTGAAATGGGCGGAGCAAAAGCGCCTAAAATGTGGGCAGACGGGGAATATGCTGCCGTACTGAGTTATTTAAAAGATGATGTTGTTGAGCTCATCAATCTTGTAAACAGGATAAACGAAACGAAGAAAATCCTTTGGGCGAGTAATAAGGGAAAGCATATATTTGTAGATGTTCCCTATTTCCCAAAGGTAATCGAATGTTTCGATATTCCAGAACCCGATACTTCGTGGATGACGGACGCACCTACACGCAAACAATTTGTGGATTGGATACCGGCCACGCTATTAGGAAATCATTGACCGAAACGTTGCCCGGAAAAGCATGTAGTGGCTTGCTTTACGCGCCAAAGCGCTATTCATCTCAACCAGGGGTGTCAGATCATCTGA
>CAYHFB010000204.1:0-4880 GCA_964355695.1 uncultured candidatus Brocadiaceae bacterium | reverse complement strand
CCACTACACCCTGATAGGCATGATAACAACGGGAAATCCCTTTGTATACAACCTTCTTTGAACGGCAAATATCGTGTAGTTGTGCAAAAAGCGTGAAAGAAAGGAGTCGTTTGGGAAAACAAGCTGCCCCCCGAAGAAAACGGGATTGGAATAACGCTCTAGAATCTTCAGGGTAATTTGAGCAATTTCATCAACGATATCGACGCCTATCGCGTAAAAGCCTTCCGCATAATAACCGTTCCTTTGCATGAAATTAACGAAGCGGTCCAAGTCGCTTTTTATCAGGGTCTCCAGGTTTTGCATCTCTACGGTCCCTTTGAAATTACCGGCGTCAAGCAATCCAATCTCTACAAAAACAAAATTCTTAAACGTCTTTTCAAACGTGCGAAAGACACTAAAGAGTGTGTGAAGTTCCCTACCGGTAAAACCGCTCACCAGCAAAACCGCCGTTTTTGCCGTCGGATCGAACGCTTGAAGCGGTTTCGGTTCTTGCGATTTGCCGGAGCCGGAGTATTCGGCCACCTGGACGAGATTGTCCAGCTTGCTGAGAAGGCGGGATGTTTTGTGGTAATGTCCCTTTATCACAATAGCTATCCCTGCCAATGAGCCGGTAACAATTAGGGTAATCCAGCCTCCTTCATGAAATTTGAGTACGATTACTGATACAAGGATAAAAGAAGTAAGTATCAATCCGAAACCATTAATAAAGAGTTTCCACCACCGGTATTTAATAACGCCAACACGGCTTTTCCACCAATGGCGCACCATGCCCAATTGGGCAAGGGTAAACGTGATAAAGACGTTAATGCTGTAGAGGACTATCAGTGTTTGAATAGAGCCGTGTGTAAAAACCATCAGCAATAACGCAGAAACACCCATGAACAAAATTCCATTCTTTGCCACTAAACGGTCACTCAGTACGGCAAAGCGGGTGGGAAGCCATCGGTCAAGAGCCATACTCGCTATTACCATCGGACCACCCGTGAAACCCGTCTGGCCTGCAACAAAAAGCAGCATTGCCTCGGAGGCTAGTGTCACGATGATAAACCAGTTTCTCGTGACGGGTTCCCAGTCCATCGTGACTTTATCAAAGAGGACTGCATTCAGGGTCTTTCCCTCTTGTGGTTCAACCCCATAAATGAGATAAGCAAACATTAATCCCATCACCATAACGGCTAGTGAAATCGCCATGTAGCGCATGGTGCGTTTGGCCGTCCGCACACGAGGTTCCCGAAGTAAGGGGAGACCGTTACTGACGGCTTCAATACCGGTAAAGGTGCCTGCTCCCATGCTATAGGAACGCAAAATGAGTAGTAACATTCCAAGTATTCCCATTTTTGAACTTACATGGTGTACGTTGGAAACGGTCTCTTTTATAACCCCCTGAACGTGCGACAAATGGGTAATCGGCGTATACACGATTATAAATGCATGGGTAATGATAAAAACCAGGAAGACGGGTATTAGGGGGGCAATTGCTTCTTTTACCCCTCGCAGGTTTAGTAGGGTGAGCACGGCAATGCCGGAAATTGCAAAGGCAAGTTTGTATGTGTGCCACTCTCTGGGTAGAAAACTGAAAACGGCATCCGTGCCGCTCGCAATGGAAACAGCAATCGTGAGCACATAATCTATGATAAGCGCGCAACCGGAAACCATGCCAAAGGTGGGGGAGAGTAATTTACTGGCAACAAGATAACCACCACCGCCCGATGGGAAAAGCTCGATAATTTGCGAGTAGCTTGAGCTAATCACAAAGATGGTCAACACGGAAGCCAAAGCCACAAAGATGCTCAGGTAAGGATATTCGTGTAATGCCCGAAATGCTTCCTCCGGGCCGTAGCAAGAGGAGGAGATACCATCCGCGCCTAACCCAATCCAGGCAAAGAAGGCTATGAGGGATAATTTGTGAAAAATGGTCTTATCATGAGGACTCCGGGCGTCGCCTATGATCAGGTTTTTAAATCGCCGCGCGAGTGATATTTTAAATTGCATTTGCTAATCTACCTTTCTGGCGCAAAGATGGTGGGCGCCAGGATTTTTTTCAAACCGGCACCTTTCGCTGCGTCCATAACTTCAACAATAACTCCGTAGGAAACGTGCTTGTCTGCGCGCATGGTAAGCGTCTTGTCGTCCTGTTTGCTAAAGGCGTTTTTCAATACCGCAACCAGGTCTTTCATCTCCACGGGGTTATTTTCAAAAAACAACTTTCCGTCCTCAGAAAGAATCAAGACCCGCTCTTCAAGCTTGCTCGTTGCGGCGTATTTTGTCGAGGGCAGTTCCAGTTTGATGTTTGGCTGCTCTGAAAAGCTTGAGGTAATCAAAAAAAACAAAAGCACGAGAAACAGCACGTCCACCATGGGCGTCAGATTTATAATTGGTATTCTTGTTCTTGTTGTACGTTTTTCGCGGAATCGCATAGTTTTATAGGGTAAAAAAGGTAATTAGGTATTTCTATCAGAATCGTGAACAGGATAAAGGACATTCAAAAGGTGCAACGAATATTCCTCCATTTCAAGCACAAGGCTATCCACCTTTTTATCAAAATACGTAAATGCAACCAGGCATGGAATCGCAATAAAAAGCCCAACTGCGGTGTTTCTGATGGCAATTGCAAGTCCGCCGGAAAATGCCTTGGCATGTCCCAGGCCTAATTCGGAGATAACACCAAAGATGTTTTCCAGCCCCAATACCGTTCCGAGTAGCCCTAAGAGGGGCGCAACGGCGTAAATAACTTCCAATATCCAGAGTCGCTTTTCAAGCGCCTTCATTTCCTGCCGTCCGGCAGCCTGTACCTCAAAGAGTTTTTCCTCTCGTGAAAGATGCGGATTGACGAGTATCCGCTTCAGCAAGTTTGAAAACGGACCAGGGATCACCTCGCACTTGGAAATTGCTATAGGGATATCGTCCAGGTACCGGATTGACTCTATGGTCTGGATAATCTCCGGCCTCAATATTTTACCTCTGCGAAGATTGATAGCCCGTTCAATTATTACGGCAAGGGACAAAACTGAGCACATTAACAGCGGTATCATGATAATACCGGCGCCTATTAGCCATTCCAAGGTACTATTTCCTCCTTAATTAAAAAAAGTAAAAGTTAAATCGCACGTCAATTGAAGGCTCCTTGATTTTTGGTGGAAAGGGGTTTATGGGTGAGGCCTTTTCCACCGAGGAAATCAGTCGCGACGCCAGGTTGAAATTCCCCGCGTCATCCACGATTTTCACGTTATCAATAGCGCCATTCGGATACACCTTAAATTCGATAATGATGGGTTTGTCATCTTTTGTTTCCAACTTTATTTCAGCGCGGGTGCCATAGCTGAGAAACCAGTAAAGAGATATCCGGTCTCTAATGTGTTTAAAATAATCTGCGTACTCATGCTTCTTAACGTTAAACGTTGGCGCGCCCGGTATTGCCGCATTTGATATCGTGTCCTCAAAAAGGACGGGGTCTTTGCCCGCCCCGTCCGGTTTTGCATTTACGTTGATAGAGACCTTTGGTTTTGCGGCTTCACCAGGGCTATCATTTTCGTCCAACCCTCGCTCTTCCTTCCGGGAAGGTTCATAGCCCGGTAATTCCGACACCTTCGCTGGCGGCTCCATCTTAACCGGCGGGGCGTTCATTTCTTTCATTACCTCCCTGGGTTTCTCCGCCTTTGCCGTCTTTTTTTCTTCAGCTTTTATTTCCTGCGATAGCGGCGATGGCTTTTCTTCCGGTTCTTTCGGTTTTTTTTCTACCCCTGCCCGTTCTTTCGTGATAAATACCGCCTCATCATCCGGTAAAGACTCTGGTACCTCATCATCCTCAACCTCCTGCCCGATGACCATCCTTGCCCGTCCAGGTGTTTGTGGCGGCTTTTCAGGTGAAGAAACAGCGTCCAATGCGGCCTCCTCCATTTCAGCGATTGCCTCCGCTGGCTTGCTGGTTGGCGCTTGCGGATGTGGTGGCTGCGGCATATTGGGAGATATGGGTTGCTGTGGCTGGCTTATCCCTTTGGGTAAATTGGCGTATCTTGGAGGGGTGTTCTTTGAGGCATTGCCTTCAGCTTGTTCCGGTTGTGGCTTGTTCTCTTCATTCTGTGGCTGTTGCCGTTCATTTGCCTGAGATGGCGCCCCTCCTTTGCCTAACAAAGGCGCCTGGGAATGTCCCTCTGCATGTGGCTTATTATTAACCGGCTTGCCGTCATCGGGAAAGAGGTCCTTTGCAACAGCGGCTTTTTCACCAATTTTGTCGGAATCCTCTTTGATATCCTCGTCGGCTGCAATATCAGAGGTATCGGTGAAGATTTTATACTTCTTTGCCTCCTCTTTTTTCCTCTGCTCCTCTTCTTTATCGGTGCTTGCCTCGGCCTCTTTTGCATCAGGCGGGGTATTGTCAACAAGTTCAATCTCTACAATGTCACCACCAGGCGCCAGAACTGATGAGTTACGAAGTCCCAATTGGCTGATAATGTGTTTTGCTTGTGGAGACAGGCTTATGGCGAGACTATGGATGATTACCGATACTGCAATAAGGACATAAAATTGATATTTACTGAGAATTTCAACGCTACGTTTGAGAAACATATCTTTGTGTTATCTATTGACGAATAGTATTGTAATTTCATAACTAGACGTATAGGGATTTCCAAAGTAGGGGCACGGTGCGCTGTGTCCCTACGTGTGATTATGAAATAATTACCTGCAGCCCTAATCTATGGGGCTAATCTTCAACACATACCTTCTTTAACCGTAAGTGTTTAGCACTACCTTAACGGGTGAAAGTGTACTGTATATACGGTTTCTTGTCAATGAGAATCTCAGTCGCCGCCCATACCGAAAGCCGACATACCGTTCAAATCGGGCTGGTGAATCCCTACGTCGTTAGTTGACATATAATG
>CAYHFB010000203.1:0-6977 GCA_964355695.1 uncultured candidatus Brocadiaceae bacterium | reverse complement strand
TCGAGCTTGTACCATGAGCCGGTAGCGGTGAGAGATGAAGCCATGCGTATTTACCCTTACGGTCAGCGTAGGCGGCAGGTAAACCTCTTTACCGAAACCGCATGGCAGACCGGTAGCGTTTGAACATGTCTTGCAGTTTAAAGAAGATACCGCTAACAACCGGCGATTTCATGAAATAGATATCCCAGGAAAACTGTAAATCTTCCAGAGAATTCTTATCCATCCACCCCTGGCTGTCATCCGGCTCTGCAACCGGGACATCTAATGCCTGCCTTACCAGATTGTGGCGCAATATCAGGGTTGGTGTGCGTTTCTCAGTTTCGTGGAGTGTCTCTAGCGGAATAATGCCGTTCCAGTCCTTCGAAAACCCTTCTACGACATAGGGCTTTCCCTGTTTATCGTAAATCTGATACCACACGTGGGCAAAGGTAATATTCCCCAGCTTGTCGGTGACCCAGCCCCAAACAATTTCGCCGTCTACTTCCCACTTCGCTAAACCAGCCGTCAATAAAAAGACGGAGTCTTCGCAATCGCCGTGTTTTCTTTGTATGGTCTCATCAGGTGTTTGCCAGTAATCCGTTTTGGGGGGCTCTGCACGATATTCGATATCGAACGCTATTTTTTTGTATGCCTCGTAGAATTGCACCCCGTTATCGAAGGTGTTTGCGCACCATTCCCGGTAATAAGGGTTATCGGGCGCACTGTTTTCCGCTAACGGGAAATGCATTGCCGATTTTGAAGAGGCATCTTCCGCAACGGGGCGGTACCCCTTCCCGCGCAAAAACAGGTCGGCATAAGAAACATCGGCAAACACGTCGCCACAGCCGATGCCGAAAAGGACTACAGCAATTATACTTATTGATAAATTTTTCATAACGGTATCCCTGGCGCGGCTACGCCGCAACCAAGACTCCCTTGGTATGGGGGAGGCGCTTCTTCTCGTTCCCAAGCCCCAGCTTGGTAATGAGCCTGTGCCGGAAGCCATTGCTTCACTTTTTTTATAACTCAATGCGGAGCTTTTAGTGCAATCCCGTTCCCAGGCTGGAGCTTGGAAACGAGACAAAATCTTACCAAAACAACCGAATTACGGCCTGTTTAATTTTTTCTCCAGCCTTCTTGCATACCGGGAAAGGGGAAAGCTCATGCCGAAATAAAGGAGCGCCGTGATGATACCCAGCTTGAAAAAGTCCATAGAAGCGGCGGCGAGGATGCTGTAGCTCTTCGTCAACTCCACCATAGCTATCACGGAAACCAGCGACGAATCCTTAAACAATGCAATAAAATCATTGGCTATCGGCGGTATAGCGATGCGCAACGCCTGCGGCATGATAATCCGCTGCAAGGTTAAACGTCTGGACATACCAAGCGCCTGCGAGGCCTCAGTTTGCCCTTTGTGGACGGCCTGGATGCAGGCGCGATAGATTTCCGTCTCATAAGCCGCGTAATTCATGCCCAACCCCAACACGGCGGCGGTAAAGGCGCTCATCGTGATGCCGATATTCGGCAGGCCGTAATACAAGAGATACAACTGGATAAGCAACGGTGTTCCACGATATATCTCGATATAGGCAACCGCTATCCCTTGCAGCCATTTATTACCGTAGAGCCGCATCAACGTCAGCAGCAGCCCTAAACTAACAGCTAATATCATAGATAAAAGAGAAACGCCGACCGTAACCATTGCGCCCTTCAATAAGGTCGGCAGAAACGTAACAACAGAAGAAGGCATCTTCCCGGAAATGGAAGGCTGGTTTTCTGAGTATTTTTGTAAAAGCCCCTCATGTAAAAAGAGCTTTTCCTGTGATGCGCTCCACAACCCCCACCGGCTATAAATCTTCTTCAGCTCACCCGATCTCAAAAGCTTTGCGACAATTTTGTTTAGCTCCTCGACAAGGGCGGCGTCTTCCTTTCTAACGGCAATGCCGTAATATCCCTCACCGACCGGCCCGCCCACGAGCCGCAGTTGAGGATTCGGCAGGGAATAGTACGAAGCGACGGGAAAGTCAACAAATACGGCGTCAAGACGGTTTGATAAAATGTCCTTAAAGGCCTCAACCTGTCCGTAGAGATGGACGTCCACGCCCCCCAACGTCTCAAGCATCTGCTTTGCGACGGTATTATAAAGCGTCCCCACCTTCTTGCCCTTCAAATCCTCCAGGCAATTGATGCGATTCTCTACGGCGCGGACGACGATCTGTTCTGTATAAACAAAATACGGACGGGAAAACAGCACGGCTTGTTCTCTATCAGGGGTGATCTCAATGCCATTAAGCGCGAAATCAAAATCTCCCCGCTGGAGAGAGAGCAGGATGCTGTCCCAGCCATTCTGGAAGTATCGCACCTTCACTCCCAACTCCCGTGCAATGGCGTCAACAATCTCCACCTCGAAGCCGATAAGTTTCGTGGGATGCGCCGGGTCGTGAAACACGTACGGCGCCCCGCCCTCCGCGTCAAACCCCCACGTCAACACCCCCGCAGACCTTATCTTCTCCAGGGTATCCTGTCCCAGCGCCTTCGAAACAAGGAGGTGCGCCGACAAAAGGCACACCACCAGCAACACAAGGCCACGCGTGATACAAAGTTTATATTTCATGAATTACGACCGTGTAAATTGTTTATGAAGCCGTATTATAAGACAGCCCGGTGAAAAAAACATAAAACAGCAGATTTCATAGATTGTTACCAACAAGATACGTTCTGCATTTTGGCAAAGATGTTCTGTTCCTGTCCACCGCAGAGGACGCAGAGAAAAAATGAAAAAGGTGGAGATTACTGCATTGGTGTCCGTTTTTTTCTTTATAGACACTGCGCGGCTTATCTTTAACAATGGGTTGAATTATATCAGCGGGCTGAAGGTACTTCAAATTTTATTTACAGCGCTTTTCACGTAAAGATTGAAAGCCCTCTGGAACGTCATTAAGTATATACTTGCCGCGATTGTTTTATATTGACGAGTATTAGTGGAATTGTTATTGTAAGAGCGTTTGTGAACAGGTGTGGCAAACATTACAAGAGGGTTTTGGCGGTGGTAAAGAAAATTTGCGGTTGTCTATTTGTTTGACAAAAAAACAACTTGTTACAAAACATTACATGCTTCATCTCTATTTTCTTCTTACGGCACAATAATCATGACAGCTACTAATCCACCGGAAAATGCGGCGTTGCATACGAACTTGAACCAGTCCGTCCGGCACTTGCAGGGCGTGGGGCCGAAGCGTGCGGAAATACTGGGGCGGATCGGTATCCGCACCATCCGGGACGTACTCTGCTACTTCCCGCGCGACTACAAAGACCTTACCCGAAAGCAAAAGATATCCGAGGCTAAAATCGGCGCGGATATTAACATCCAGGGCAAGATACTCGGTATGGAAACCAGGATGTCGCGGAACCTGAAAAACATCCTTGAGGTGTTCGTCAGCGATGGGTCAGGCACCATTGCGGCCACGTGGTTTAGCCAGCCCTTTCTTGCCAAAAAGCTCCGCGTCGGCGACGTCGTTTTTTTACACGGCAAGGTCACTGAGTACCGCTACCTGCAGCTTGTAAACCCTGACTATGAAATCATTCATGACGGCAACGCCGCTTCGCAAGAGGGCAGCATCGTGCCTCTTTATCCGCTTACCGAACAGATCAGCCAATGGTATTTAAGGAAAATTACGCAGGAAGCGGTGACTCTTTTTGCCGGCCACTTTGAAGAGATACTGCCGGACGGTCTTTTAAAAAAGAATGGCCTGATACCCATTGGTGACGCCATAAAGAACATCCATTTCCCAGAGACTTTTGACCTGTTGAAGAAGGCAAAAGACCGGCTTGTGTACGACGAGTTGTTTATCCTTGAAATAGCCATGGCGCTCAGGAAACGCGGCATTAAGGACGAATCAGGCGTCTCATTCAAGGTGGGAAAGAACGTCGATAGCCGCATCCGCAAACTCATCCCGTTTGCGCTCACTCGTGCGCAGGAGCAGGTGATTCGTGAAATCGCGGAAGACATGCGAAGCTCGCGCCCCATGAACCGGCTGCTCCAGGGCGACGTTGGGTCGGGCAAAACCGTTGTGGCCATCTACGCCATCCTTGCCGCCATTGCCAACGGTTATCAGACGGCCTTTATGGCGCCTACGGAGATACTGGCAGACCAGCATTTCCGGACGCTCCACAAGTATCTCCAGCACTCACAGGTGCGGAAATACCTGCTCACCGGCAGCACAAATGCCAGGGATAAAAAAGACACCCTCCAAAGGATTGTGGACGGGCAGATCGATCTGCTGATCGGCACGCACGCCCTCATTGAAGGTGCCGTGCAGTTTAAGAAATTGGGGCTGGTGGTAATAGATGAACAACACCGCTTCGGCGTGATGCAGCGCATGAAATTGAAGGAAAAGGGGACGTCTCCTGACGTGCTTATTATGACGGCAACCCCAATCCCCCGCACCCTTTCCCTTACCCTCTTTGGAGACCTGGACGTTTCGATCATCGACGAAATGCCGCCCGGCCGCCCCCCGGTCAAAACCTTGTGGATACCGAAAGGGAAGGAAGATGACACCTACAAATTTATTTTAGAGGAAATCGCCAGGGGCAGGCAGGCGTTTATTGTGTACCCCCTTGTTGAAGAGTCTGAGGTACTCGACCTGAAATCGGCCGTTGCCGAGGCAAAAAGGCTGCAAGCCGGGGTTTTCTCCGCCTTGAAGATCGGCCTGCTCCACGGGCAAATGAAATCCGCCGAGAAAGATCAGGTCATGATGGATTTCAAGGAAAAGCGGTATGACGTCCTCGTGTCCACGGTGATAATTGAGGTGGGCATCGACGTGCCAAACGCCACCGTTATGGTCGTCGAACATGCCGAGCGGTTTGGCTTGTCACAGCTCCACCAGCTTCGCGGACGCATTGGCAGGGGGAGCGAACAGTCATATTGCCTGCTCTTTGGAACGGCAAAGACGCCTGAATCGCTGGAACGCCTCAAGATCATGACAAAGACCAGCGACGGCTTCAAGATTGCGGAGATGGATTTCCAACTGAGAGGCCCCGGCGAATTCTTCGGCACCCGACAGCACGGGCTGCCGGAACTCAAGATCAGCAACCTTGCCAGGGATTTTGCCATACTCATGCAGGCACGCGACGACGCCTTTCACCTCGTCTCAGAAGACCCCCGCCTTGCAAGCGAGGCGCACCAGAAGATAAAACAAAAAACGCTGGAGACCTTTCGTGACCGGTTAGAGCTGATTGACGTGGGGTAATCTGCATGTTTTGTAGCTCAAACCTTCAGGTTTGATGGTTGTTGCGACAGTCACAGTCGCAGGCATTCGGTGTGTGGTTTTCCGCCGCGCAGTACCATACTGGGGTCCATCAGGGCTGAAGCCCTGAGCTACATGTATCGTGTTTACAAATGCACCCCTGGAACGCTTATCTTTCCTGGGATTAATGGCAATTATTGATTCCTAAACGTAACCGGTAATTTATTTACAGAAAACAGCAAAATATTATTTGTAAGACGCAACGTTTCCCTATAAGATATTTTCACTGATGTTTACCACGGGCAATTGCAGTTTAAGAAGTTTAATCGGTAGGTTTGCCGTTCCAGATTGATCTACCGTGACATCGTCCACCGTTCTAAAAATACGCCCCGTTATGGGCGATACAAATACCGGAAGATCCCTTTATGCATAGACCAGCGTGGGCCGAGATTGACCTAAGCGCCCTGACTCACAATATCGTGTCCATTAAAAACCGGATAGGCCCTCATGTAAGCATTATCGGTATTGTCAAGGCCAACGCTTACGGGCACGGCGCCTACGAGGTCTGCAAGGTTCTACACGGGCAAGGCGTCGAAATCGCGGGCATAGCCATCCTTGAGGAGGGCATTCACTTAAGGGATAAGGGTATACGGACGCCCCTGTTGCTGTTGGGCGGTATCTTTGAAGACCAAATTGATGAGGTTATCCGGTATAACCTCATGCCGACGGTCTACGACCTAGGGCTTGTCGGGGTGCTATCGAAAAAGGCGCGCTACTTCAAACGGAACGTGAAGGTGCACGTTTACGTCGATACGGGCATGGGCAGTATTGGTGTGAAACATAACAAGGCCGTGGAGTTTGTAAAGTCATTAATGACTATGCAAAACATCATCGTTGACGGGATATTCACCCACTGTTCCAGTTCGGATGAAAAGGATCCGTCGTACACAAACCTGCAAATACAGAGATTCAAAGAGGTGCTGGCCGGTCTGGAAGAGATAAAACTGCATATCCCGCTCAGGCACATGGCAAACAGCGGCGCGATCATCAGCCACCCCGAAGCCTGTTTTAATGCGGTCAGACCCGGTTTGGCTTTATACGGGATGTATCCTTCGGAAGAGGTGTCAAGGGACATCCGTATCAGGCCGGTAATGAGCCTGAAGGCAAAGATTATTCATATCAGGGACATGGAGGCCGGGGACGTTGTGGGCTATGGCAGGACGCACCTGATTACGAAGCCTGCCCGCATTGCAACGCTCCCCCTGGGTTATGATGACGGGTACAACCGCTTGCATTCGAACCAGGGCAAGGTTATTATACGGGGCATAAAGGCGCCGATTGTTGGACTGGTATGCATGGATCAATGCTTTGTGGACGTCTCCGGCATTCGGGACGTCTCGGTTGGCGATGAGGTGGTACTCTATGGCAACCAGGGACGGGAAACGATAACGGCAGAGTCTGTTGCCAGGCAGTTGAACACCATACCTTATGAAATTACCTGCAACGTAGCCAAACGCGTTCCACGCATCTACCTTAACGGGAAATGAGCGGCGCAAGCCGTGGTTAGCGGGAGTGAACCAACCCTGACACTCGAATTAGCCGAAAATGCCGTTGTAAAAGGCCATGCAGCCGGGCGGGAAGAAGGCATGTTATATTCATGAACCCCAGACTTCAGGCCTTAATGTTTATACACAAGACTCAAAAAGCCTATAAAACGGTGGGATAGCAATCAGAACTCCAACAAAAAAACAT
>CAYHFB010000202.1:0-7018 GCA_964355695.1 uncultured candidatus Brocadiaceae bacterium | reverse complement strand
AGTTACAAAATAACTTCTTTTTTATTGCAGTTTTGAATCGGTAAGGTACTAAAGTTTGCTGTTTTCTGTATTGGTTTTTGGTTTTCATTTCATTGATACACGGCAACGTTGTACGTGGTGCCGCAATCCGCACCCTGAATTTGAAAGGTGCGGTAATGGTACCGTAGTCTCTATGATTATTGTGCTGGTGGAGAACAATACATGAAGGTTGTAATTTTTGGGGCGGGGCAATTGTCCAGCCTGGCGTGGTATGTGGTCACCCACGACAGCCCCCACGAGGTCGTAGGCTTTACGGTAGACGCCGCGTGGCGTCTCGACACAACCTTGCACGGCTTGCCCGTTGTCCCCTTTGAGTCGCTGGACCGGCATTTTCCGCCTGAAGAGTACGTATTGCTCGTTTCATTGGGTGGCCGCAGCATGAACGGACTGCGTGCAGACCGTTATCGGGCGGCAAAAGAAAGGGGCTATGGTTTTATATCATACGTAGCGTCCAGAGCATTGACGTGGCCCGATTTACAGAACGGTGAAAATTGCATGATTTTTGATGGCGCGATGGTAAACCCTTTTGCCGTTATCGGAAACAACTGTATCCTTCGCAGCGGGAGCATGGTCTCTCATCATGCCATTCTGGGTGACCACTGCTTCCTTGCAGCGCACGCGGTGGTGGCGGGTAACGCAAAAATAGGCGAACGGTGTTTTTTGGGTCTTAACTGCACGGTACGTGACGGCATTTCGATTGCACCACGGTGTTTTATTGCAGCCGGGGCGGTTGTAGTGGCTGATACGACGGAGAACGGCGTTTATATGGGGGTTCCTGCCAGGCGACTAGACACGCCGGCAGATGAACTGGAGGCATTTTGAGTACGCATAGAGAGTTATTCGTTGGTTGTGGCGTATCTGATTCTAACGTTATACACGCGGAGGCAACATGAAGGTTGTAATCAATTTTACGCCAACGGGGATGCTCCCTACAAAACGGATGACGCCCCATGTGCCGATTTCCCCACAGCAGATCATTGACGACGTGTACAAGGCCACTGAAATGGGTATTACCATGGTACATCTGCATGCGCGCAATGAGGCTACGGGCGAACCAACGCACGACGCTCGTGTTTATGAAAGCATCATTGCCGGCATCCGCGCATTTTCCAAGGACCTGATTATTTGCGTGTCATTGAGTGGCCGGAACGAGAACACCTTTGAGCGTCGCAGTGAAGTCCTTCAGCTTGACGGCAACGTGAAACCCGACATGGGAAGCCTCACACTGAGTTCCCTGAATTTCAACCGGCAGGCAAGCATTAACGATCCCGACATGATCATGTCCCTTGCGTCCGAGATGCGCACACGCGGCGTCCGGCCTGAAATGGAAGCATTTGAGGCAGGCATGATCAATTACGCCAGGTATTTGGAGAAGAAGGGGTTGTTAACGCCGCCACATTATTTCAACCTGATTGTGGGTAATATTGCCTGTGCGCAGGCGGACATGCTACACGTCGGCATTATGATCCGCGACCTCCCCGACAACTCATTCTGGAGTATCGGCGGGATCGGCAACAACCAGTTACCCATGAACCTGCTTGCTATTGCGGTCGGCGGCGGTGTTCGCGTGGGGCTGGAAGACAACATCTGGTTTGACGAAGAACGGACAAGGCTTGCCACCAATGCCGATTACCTGCAACGAATCCACCGTATCATTGATGTGGCCGGACGCGAGCTGATGCCCGCGTCGGAAATGCGGAGATTACTGAAACTGTTGCCAGGCTATGGCCAATATGGGTGCGCTTGATGTTTGCGGCGATAAGGGTATTTCGTGGATACTTATTCCAGATGTCGAATAAAAAGACGCATTCGGTGTTGCGCCGCATTTGTTCAGCCTGCCATGACCGCTGGGAAAATTCCGAAATTGTCGAACCTGACGCAATGGAACGGCTGATGACATTTTTGGGTTGTCCACCGGACAAACAAGGTCGCACATGAACTCATCGAAAGGATAGTTGTATGACAAATGATAAGCTAACCGAATACCCGGGAAGGAATACGAAGGTGTTTTGTATCGGCGCAAACAAAACAGGCACTACCTCTGTTAGAATCGTCTTCGAGGGTTTGGGATTACGGGTGGGTAATCAAGCTGATGCTGAATTGCTCATACACGACTGGGCAAAACAGGATTATCGGAGAATTATCAGTTATTGCCGGTTGGCGGACGCCTTTAAGGACGTGCCTTTCAGTTATCCCGGTACTTTTCAGGCGGTGGACGTTGCTTTTCCCGAATCCAAGTTTATTTTAACGGTACGTAACAATGCAGACGAGTGGTATGAATCGCTGGTGCGTTTTCACACCAAGATAGTCGGCAAGGGGCGTATTCCAACGGCGGACGACCTCCGCCAATTCGGTTATCGCTACCCTGGTTATGTATGGGACGGAGCGCGATTGCGTTACGGCGCAGACGAATCCACGCTGTATAACCGGGAACTGTACACCCGATGTTACGAAGACCACAACCGCAAGGTGAAAGAATATTTTAAGGAGAGACCGTCCGACCTGTTGGTGTTAAATGTCGCTGAACCTGACGCGATGGAACGGCTGGTGACATTTTTGGGTTATCCCTATACCGGACAGATAATGCCGCATGTAAACGCATCGAAAGAATAGTTGTATGACAACCAATATGCAAGCCAAATACCCGGTAAAAAATACGAATGAAGTCTGCCCGGTACGGACAAAACCAAAAGTCAGCGTAACGGTAATTACTTATAATCATGGCGAGTGGCTTGCCGAATGTCTGGAATCAATAGTTACCCAGAAAACAGATTTTCCCTTTGAAGTGATCGTGGGAGACGATGCCTCTACTGACGAGATTACGCCGCGGATATTAAGGGATTACGCAGAAAGGTATCCACATCTTCTCGTACCTGTCTTCAGGGATTTCAACATCAACCCTACCCAGAACTATCTTGATGTTTTGCGGCGGACAACTGGTAAATACATTGCCCATATTGATGGCGACGACATAATGTTGCCGGGGAAGCTACAGAAGCAGGTGGATTTCCTGGATAGCCATCCCGAGTGTTCTATTGTTGCTCACGATGTACGGATAGTTGATGGGAGGGACGGCACGATTATTTCGAATTCTTTCCACATTTCCAAGGTTCCTCATGTAGCGGATATTAATTATCTGGTAAGACACGGTTGCTACTTTGCCCATTGTAGTAAAATGTATCGAAGAACAGCCGTAAAAAGTTGGGAAAGAGACCGACGTACGATAGATTTTTTTTATCACATTGAGCAAGCAGCAGAGGGTAAAATCGGCTATCTCAATGAAATATTGGGTATCTATAGAAAAAGCTGCGGTACCGTATCCGATCCGCTTGCCCCTTGTGCAGAGGTTATTCGAAAGGCGGTAAGTGACGCTTTTAATCAAGCGCGTGAGCTTGGCGTCAATAAGGAAGTCGTCCGCAGAGGGGAGCTGCGCAATAGACGAGGTAGCGCCCTCCATATACTCAGGCTTGGTCGCCCGGACACGTTCCGTCGGTGGATCGAGTTACGCCCACAGGATATGCCATACGCAACCTGGACGCACAAGGTGGCTTATTATTTAAGGGGTTGGCCCGGACTGGTACATTTGTTGATGACAATAACGAAGGCGATGATGGCACTATACAGGCGATCACGACGGTCCAAACGTTCAGATTCAAGCACATTCAACAGCAAATCCCGTGAAAGGCAAAACCCTCACTCACCGACTATGCAAACAACGCACCGGTAACCTGTGAAGCTGACGCCCGTTGGCCTTACCGGATAAATACCTGGAATAACGGCTAAGCAAGCCTAACGATATCCAAGGGAGTCTTCCCTCTGGAAGTGGGCAGAATGCTTCGTAAACGTGCGACCAAGCCGTCATCCTTGGTGTAGAGGAGTATTCCCCTTCAAGTGCATTCAAAATAGTGTGGGTTCAAAAAGGGCATAATGGGTAATCAGGTTTTTCGTCTCTTCGACACCGTTAAACATAAGCACGTCAATGATAGACAGCCAGGGTTCGAATGTGCCGTATTGCTTATAGGTGATATCGCTTGGTTTAAGAAACCTTAGCATGATAGCGCTTTTCTCGAATTTTTGCGGGCTAAACAGACGGGCGCCTGACAATGGATTGATATACTCATTTGCCCCCATTTGTTCCGAAATGCGTAAAGCCCATTCACCTGCATCATTAACCCCCGTGTAGTCAAAGCCTTGTTCAGATGAAAGAATAATTTTGCTCTCAATAGAAAGGTACCTGCATACTTTTGTCATTATCATGAAATTAAGCGCTGCAATACCTTGTCCTTCCATACATCGTAGAGCATCGCTAACGATTTCAATGGTTTGATCAAAGTAACGGGTTTTTTTCCTGTAATGCTCCAACTGACCGACAATTTTCTTCTTCCATTCCGCTTTTGAATGTACGCGCACGTTCCTTATTAACTCGGAATTGGAGTGCTTATGCAGTGGCACCAAAATATACTGCCACCCGCCGCCCGGATGCAAAATACGGTTTCGGTTTATCCAGCCGTGTCGTATGTATTGAACGTCATCAAGCAGAACAAAGACGTCTACGGCATGAATTAACTGCCAGTAGCCGATGTAGGGAAAGAAATAGGGTTGCATAATGGCGAGCTTCATTTTCGGCCTCATCGTAGAAGATACAAATGTTTCTCAAGGATTGACGGTAGCGGTGAGATGAGAGGAAATTGCATGCGTCCAATATACCAAAAACGGAGATGATTACAAGCGCTTTTTACCGGCTATATCGAGATAACATGAAAAGCGGGAAATAGTAAAAAGGTTTGCAATCGCCCTGGTTTTTGCTATAGTAAGCCTCTACGGAGAAAAGCAATTCCCTGTCATGTTGTTTCATTTTACAACCGGCTCAAGCGCCTGACGTATGCGCTGTTGAGCCGCACGCAGTGTGGGCGGAAGGGCATCAAGCGTGTTCCGGTGGTAGCAATCTCTCATGTTCACGTCGATCGAGCATCACATCTTGGTGTGTCTCTGCGGAAGGCGAGTTTATAAACAGTGAAAAACGAGAAAATGATGGATAAACACCGGCAAAATCCTATTAACGTAACAAAACCGTACCTTCCGCCCCTTGAAGAATTTATTCCTTATCTGGAGCAGATATGGAAAAGTAAATGCCTCACAAACGACGGACCATTTCATCGGCAATTTGAGAAAGAACTGTGCAAGCATCTGGATGTGCCGTATATTTCGCTCTTTTCCAATGGTACGCTTGCTTTAATAACCGCGTTGCAGGCGCTCAGAATTACGGGTGAGGTTATCACAACGCCATTCAGCTTTGTGGCGACCACCCATTCGCTGTATTGGAACGGCATTCAGCCTGTTTTTGTCGATATCGATCCGCAGACGTTCAATATAGACCCCCGAAAAATAGAATCGGCAATTACCCCACGCACCACCGCGATCGTGCCGGTACATATCTATGGCAACCCCTGCAACGTAACGGCGATTCAGGGCATTGCCGAGACCTACGGCCTCAAGGTTGTTTACGATGCCGCCCAGGCCTTCGGCGTCCGCTGCAATGGGAAATCGGTATTGAATTACGGCGACTTGTCGGTTCTCAGTTTTCACGCCACAAAAACATGCACCACGTTTGAGGGTGGCGCCATCGTCTGCCATAATGAAAAAATGAAGCGCCATATCGATAACCTGAAAAATTTCGGTTTCGTTGACGAGGTTACCATTGTTGAGCCGGGCATAAACGCGAAGATGAGCGAATTTCAGGCCGCCGTGGGACTGCTGAATCTGAAACATGTGGACCACGTCTTTGCGCGCAGTGCGGAAATAGACGGCTATTATCGCAAAGAACTTGGCCGTGTTCCCGGCATTCTCGTGCCGGGTCAACAAGCGGACTGCACTCGGAATTATTCGTATTTTCCGATACTTGTCGGCGCTGACTTCCCGTTGAACAGAGAAGCCTTGTATCAAAAATTCCGCGACAACGGTATTAACGTACGCCGTTATTTTTACCCCCTTATCAGTAATTTATCCATGTATCATGGCCTTCCTTCTGCGGCGGCCGCCAATTTGCCGACAGCAAAGTCGATATCGGAGAAGGTACTCTGCTTGCCCATTTATCCAGACTTGGCAAGGGATGATCAAGATAGAGTCATAGAAATCATGACGGGTAAATAGCAACGACAACCTTTGCCGGGACCAAATCGTTTATGAAGGGAAAAAAGAGGCTCTTCAAAGAAAATTATCTGTTGGTAATCTTGATTCGGTTACGCCATTCTTGCTTTGCCTGGTACAATGCCTTATCCGGTCATGGGGTCACACCTTGATTAGTGATTATGTCATTAACAATAAAAGGCGATTTTACCCTCTTGTATGCCATGACAAGCCAATGGCGCATAGAATTTGAAGGGTTCACTTGATGCGATGTCGTCTGCAATCCAATCAGCGCCGCATTGAATTCCCACGAAGTTACCAGAAGGTTTTTACCTTCAGAACTCCTGATCCGCAGGAATCTGGCTTGATACCAAACCGTAGACAAGGCGCAAGTTTGTGCCGGGAAAAGTTGTTTCTGTGCTATTAAGAACCTCGCATAACTGGTGAACGTATTTGTTGGTTTTTGGATTTGTCATGTTATGCAAATTGATCTTGAGGACGCCATTTTTCTCGTCCGGGATTATGTCTGCGTCCGTTACTAAAATTTGTTGGATTACTAACCTTGCTTCGTCTTTTTTCGCCATGAATTCCCTCACCATCGTAGCCATTGCCGTTTCTGCCCGATAAGCGATCATTTTAATGGTGTCCATAAACTGCTTACCACCCTTTTTTAAATTCAGGAATTTATCTTTTTCCGGAAGCTGGGAAAACTTGATATGTTTGTCCGTATTTTTTTTGACACCCTTGAGTTGTTCAATCTCTTTCTCTAAGGTCTCTACCGATTCTCTTAGCGCCGATTTATCCTGAACATATTTCTGAATCTCTTTTTCTTCCCCCTCCGTTGTTTCCAATA
>CAYHFB010000201.1:0-7029 GCA_964355695.1 uncultured candidatus Brocadiaceae bacterium | reverse complement strand
TCCAGCCTCTTCGTTCTTTTTGCCATAATCTGAACGATCTGGATGGACTCACCATCTGAAATGATTTTTCCGGGATGTGCTGGGTAATGGCGGCAATGAACTCCTCCGCCGTAACCGTTCAGCCCCCCCCTTTTTTTTGTTTTTAAGTCAGGCAAGGAATCGATGGTATTCGGTAAAATCATTATTTGATGGATACGCTCCGCTTAATCCACCCTACACCTACACGCGTAGGGTGGATTAAGGCGATTGTCTTTCAGGCTTTCGTGCGGACAAATGGGGGGGGCTGAACGGTTACCTGGAAACGGCTCTGGATTGAGGCGTGCCTCCGTATGGCTGCGGGCGCAGGCAGCATCGAGACGGCAGGCGCATAAGCTGGGTTTTAGCCTACTCTCAGGAGAAAGTGGTTGACACACTTCTACCCCTCTGATATATTTGGAATCTTCATTCGCGGTGCATTGCTGCACAAATGAGTCAGGTTTCTCCTGACGTTGGTACTGAATAAAGGGTTTGTTCGATCGGTGTAAGCCATTCAAGACATTTATACCGCAACAGTTTGAACAACTTGAGCAATTTGAACTGCTGTAAGGTAATAACAAACGCTTATCATAAACCTTTACGCTTGAAAAAGGAACCCCCTGTATGGATAAGATACGGCAGGATTTAACTGTAAAAGAGGTTATTGAAAAATTCCCCGTAACACGCCGTATTTTCGAAACCTACGGTATCATGTGCGGCGGCAATATATTGCCGGAAAAACCCCTTTCGTTTTTCGCAAAGATGCATAATATCGACCCGGTCAAGCTGATAAGCGACCTGCAAGCCCTTGTCGATCAAAAAGAGCCGTCGGGCGACGTCGATATTATCACAAAACCACAAACGGAACACGTCTATGAAATCTTCGTGAGGACGGCCATCATCATCGTGCTTTCCACGGGATGCCTCTACGGCGCGACGTTGCTGGCATTTATGGCGTTTCACCGTTCAATGGCGTCCGTTACCTGGATACTCAGCGAGACGCATGGCGATACACAGGTATACGGCTGGGTCGGCCTCTTTATTATGGGCATTTCGTTCTTCGCCTTGCCCAAATTCTGGAATACCATTATTTACAGCAATCCCTTGGCCTACAAATCGTTTTTTTTGATGGTCATCGGAATGTTTCTTTCCTTCGTCTTTAAGACGGCTTCCTATTATTCAAGCGCGTTTTTCTTAAAAATACCGGCGCTGATCGGATGCGCGCTCGTCGCTGCATCAATAGCCGTTTTCATTTATGTCATCTGCATGACGTACCTGGAATCGAAAAAAGAGAAATTTGAAATATACGAAGGATTTCTCATCTCCAGCTATCTTTGGTTCCTCCTTCAGGCGGTCGCATTTGTCGCCTTATACTTCCATTTTGTGGTAGTTCAGGGCACGGAGATACCAAGCGCATTCAAAAATCCCTTGCGGCACATACAGATTATGGGGTTTTCCTGCCTGGTCATTATCGGCATATTTACCAAGACGCTGCCCATCTTTTTAGGCATCCAGGAACCGGACAAAAAAATCAACGTATACGTGTTGTGGTTTTTAAATATCTCGATAACGCTACGGGTAATATCAGGTTTTTATCGTGACTACACCACCCACCTTTACGGGTTCTTTACCGTTATCTTCTGCTTAGCCGGTATACTGGAAACCGTCGGTGTCTTCCTGTTTGTTTACAATTTAAACTTATTCGACAGAAAAAAAACCGTTAAAAACCCAACCGTCATGCCTACCGGTTTCAGGAAATACATCTGGGCTGCAATCCTTTGGCTGATCGTTTCAGAAACCACCTTGCTGATATTCACCGTCTACGAAGCCCTGTCAGGCGCGCAAGTCTCGCACGCCCTTTTCGGGGCGTACCGGCACGCCGTATTCGTTGGGTTCATCAGCATGATGATCCTTGGCTGCGCCTCCAAGATGATCCCGCTAAGCAAAGGGGTAAAATTATGCAGCCCAAGACTACTTAACGCCACTTTCATACTGGCAAACATCGGGTGTGCGTTACGTGTGGTGTCGCAACCGCTGGCAGAGCATCTTTATCCTCAATTTTATGCCACGCTGGGAATCTGCGGTTTTGTCGAATATGCGGCCATGTTTTGCTTCGGCATTAACGTATGGAAGACGTTGAAACCGGAAGCAGGGGAAGAGGAAGTTTCCGAGCAAATCAAAATGGCAACGGCAAACACCAACGTCTATCAGATCATCAAGCAACACCCGCAATCGCTGGAAATCCTGATCAATTTCGGATTCAAGCAATTAAAAAACCCCGTCCTCCGAAACACCCTGGCAAGGACTATCAGCCTCGGTCAGGCCGCGCAGATCAATCCCATCAACCTGGACGACTTATTAAAAGAATTAAATGCCGCAATGGAAAAACACCCGTAGGGCAAGGCTTTAGCCTTGCCCCTGAAACGTACCACATAAAATCCGAAACTCGAAATCCGAAATTCGAAACCTACAATCCGAGCAGCGTTCTTTTACTGTTCATGAAAAGGTGAGGTGTCACCACCGTCTTCAGGGGAACGGATTGGTTTACGGTCAACCCAACCGGCTCTGTTTGACCTGGCAGTCCTAGAGAGGTAAAATACCCTGGCCGGGTCGGTGTGCTCTGAACTGGAATAACCAGTCTTTCACACGTTATGCGGATCAATCTAAACAATGTTATGCTTTTCTAAGATGGAGAATTAATGGGAAGTTTTTTTTATGAACACTTAATTGCTGCAATTTTAGGTTTGATTGGCGGCGTTGCTGGGTCGCTTGTTGCACCATGGGTTCGTTGGGGTATTGAAAAGAGGCGTGATAAAAGAAAGGCACGGTGCGAGTTAATACTTAATAGTCAGACAATATGTCGGGTCTAAACCTTTCAGTGGTTTTCGATTTTCTCAAGAAAATTATTTCGTCCAATTAAGACCATATAGAGAAAGAGGTGATTGCTTGGGTTGAAAACTATGATACGTATTATGAGTCTGTTGATGATTGTTCCACTATGCATAAAAATTTTGAGGTGGCGATTTTGAAACAACTTCAACGAATAGAAAATAAATGGCGTTTGATATAGTTGAATTTATGAGGATATGCATAAGGATAGTTCAATATGGCAATTTATGACAAATCAACAAAAGAGTTAATCAAAGAATTTTTAAAAACATTTGTTGTTCCTGAATCAAAAGGTTTTGGATTAGTCGAACGTAAACCAATTCAAGATGGTGGTTGCTTCAGCAGGCAAGAAATTATTTCGTGGTTTGCTAATAATTATCCAAAGATCAAGAAAGGAACAGTAACCGCTCACTTGGTATTGTTATCGACTAATGCTCCTAGCCGAATACATTACAATGTAAAGTCTAATGGAACGTATGATATTTTGTTTCAAATTGATAGCACAAATTTTAGACTATATGACAAAGAAAATGATCCAAAACCAATATATGAAAATAATATTGTTGAACAAATAGAAGATGTAGAAGATGAAAATAATTATGAATCAAAAGAATTTGCATACGAAAAGGATTTGCAAAATTATTTAGCTAAGAATCTATATGTCATTGAGGAAAATCTTAAACTATATGAGCAAGATGAAATTAACGGCATTGAATATCCTGCTGGCCGTAGATTTATTGATATATTAGCTGTAGATAAAAACAATAATTTTGTGGTTGTTGAACTAAAGGTCGCACGTGGTTACGATAGAACTATTGGGCAGATTTTACGCTATATGGCTTGGATAAAAAAAGAGCTTGCTGACCAAGGCCAATTAGTTAGAGGCGTTATTGTAGCAAGTCACATCTCAAATGATTTAAAGCTTGCTTCTTCTTCCCTTAGCAATGTTGAGTTGTTTGAGTATAAGCTTGCGTTTTCGTTAAACAAAATAGACAAAAACAACTAACATAAATTCGCATAACAACTGCATTAAGGCCGACGCCGAAAATGCGCGGCGGCGCTACGCGGCAAGGTCATTGGTTGCGCGGCTTATGCGGAGCGTCATGCCACACAAAAAAGATACATCTCCAACAGTGGAACATGATATACTAAAGCAAAACTAATATTCTATGTGGAGGTAAACATGATAAAGACCCAGGAACTTTTTGACGAAGCAGTTTCTCTACCAGTCGAGATAAGAGCACAACTTGTGGATAAACTTCTCCGAAGCCTTCATCCCGTTCGGAAAGAAATAGACGAATTATGGGCAGCAGAGGCAGAAAAGAGGGTTGAGGAGATAAAAAGTGGCAAAGTAAAAACAATACCAGGCGATAAAGTCTTTAAGAAAATATTTGGCAGGTAGAACTCTTGCATTATTCTTTCCATCCTGATGCTGAAAAGGAGTTAGATGAGGCGATTGCTTATTATAACGGGTGCCAAAAAGGTCTCGGTTTGGAATTCGCTAAAGAAGTCTACTTGGCAATCCAGAACATTCTTTCTTTTCCTCACGCTTGGGATCCACTTTCTGCAAATACTAGGAGATGTTTAACAAATCGTTTCCCTTCTGGGGTTATATATCAAATTGCAGATGAAGGGGTGTATATAATCGCTGTGATGCACCTCAATAGAGAACCCAACTATTGGAAAAAGAGAGAAAAGAAGGCATAACAACAAAATCCAGCGGACGCGATAAAACTGCGCCGCTGATTTAAGTCGTTAGCCTGAAATGAAGGAAAGGAAAAACATGACAAAAGACTTGCTTGTTGCCTGCCCCAACTGTTACTGGGCTCAGCCCTGAGACGGAACCTTGTCGGATGTTCAAGGCAGGCTTTGACTCGCTTCGACGTCTAATTACCATAAAGAAAAAGCCTGAATTGCTGGTCAATGCGAGTACAGAAATATCGGCAGCGGCAATCTCACGCCTCAACGCGCTGCTGGCCCACACACAGGAATCATCGTATTCGGTAATTCGGGAAGGACTTTACTACCATCTCTCCAGTTGTCCTTCACCGGGGGGAGTTACGGTATTAGAGGAATGCGCTCGTCTATGGGCTGATATGGACGGAGATTCCACACGTCCGGTCGGCGCTGCTCTTGCTGATGCACGGAGGGACCTGTGACCCATCGCACGACACGCCGTTTTTGGGACTGCTACCGATCTTTGCCTGCGCAGATAAGAGAATTGGCCGGCAAGGGCTTTGCACTAATGTTTGACAAATCAAAGAAAACTTGATAATAACTTTGCTCACGGCAGAAAAATGAGAGGATATAATTATGAAAGTAAATTTAACTGCTGTATTTCAAAAATCTCCTTACGGTTACATTGGCTACGTGGAAGAACTTCCCGGTGCTAACACACAAGGAACAACGTTAGGAGAAACAAAAGCAAATCTTGTAGAGGCAGTCCAACTAGTGCTTGAGTCAAACAGGCAGCTTTCAGAGGAAGAAAATTCAGATAAGGACATTATCAAAGAGCCATTTGGTGTAGTTTCAACATGAAACGCAGGGACTTAATCAGTTATTTGGAAAAGAATGAATGTGAGTTCTTACGAGAAGGTGGTAATCATACTGTGTATGTGAACAGGAAAGAAAGAAAAATTCGACCGTTCCACGTCATCGTGAGATTGACGAGTTTCTAACAAAGAAGATATGTAAGGACTTAGGGATACCGAAGCCGTATACATAAAATGAAAACCCCAATACAATCAAGCTACGCCACGCGGAACCAGGTTTTTAGGATTATTTTCAGCAGACGCATGCTGATCACCTTTTTCCTGGGCGTCAGTTCCGGTATCCCGCTCCTCGTCACCGGCACCACCCTTCAGGCCTGGATGACCGATGAAAGCATTGACCTTGCCGTAATCGGGCTGTTTTCACTTGTCGGGCTTCCCTACACCATTAAATTCCTCTGGGCGCCATTCATAGACCGATATTCTCTCCCATTCCTCGGAAGACGGCGCGGCTGGATGTTGATATCCCAATGTCTCCTTATGCTGACTATCGGATGTTTCTATTTTCGAAGTCCTGCCGGTTCTGTGTGGGCAATCGCCTTCCTGGCTACCTTTGTGTCTTTTTTAAGCGCAAGCCAGGATATTGTCGTTGACGCCTACCGTAGAGAACTCCTCAAGGACGAGGAACTCGGCCTCGGCTCTTCGCTTGCGGTAAATGGCTACCGTTTCGGGATGCTGATTTCCGGGGCATTTGCCCTCTTTCTGGCCGACCGCATTCCCTGGAACTGCGTGTATTTGCTGCTTGCCGTGTCACTCCTCATTGGAATCGTCACAACCTGCTTCGCCCCGGAACCGGAAGACCATGCCAGTCAACCGGAAACCATCCGGGAAGCCGTTGTCGGCCCATTCATTGATTACTTTAAACGGCGCGGGGCATTTGAAATCCTGTTTTTCATACTCCTGTACAAGATTGGCGACGTCATGGCCGGGAGCATGACAACCCCCTTTATCCTGAAGATGGGATTTACCAAGACACAACTGGCCGTCATAGCCAAGACCTTTGGCATATTTGCCACCGTTGCTGGCGGACTTACCGGCGGTATTATTTTATTAAAAGTAGGGATTTACCGGGGACTATGGATATTTGGGATACTCCAGGCAGTTTCAACCCTGGCCTTTTCCGCCCTCGCCTCCGTAGGCGCTTATTACCCGCTGTTAGTAGCTACGGTGGTCTTTGAAAACGTAACCGGTGGGATGGGAACCGCTGCCTTTGCCGCTTTCATGGCCACCCTCTGCAACAAAAAATTTACCGCGACTCAATACGCGTTGCTAAGCAGTCTTGTGGGCATTCCGCGGGTGATCATTTCAGCGCCCACCGGCCTCCTGGTGGCGCATATCGGGTGGGTTTGTTTTTTTATATTCTGCGCCCTGTCGGCAATTCCAGGGTTGGCATTCCTTTTCCGCTTTAAGACGTGGCAGGAGGAATTGCATCCTCCCGAAAAAACAAACGTTTCGTGTGGAGGCAAGGAACTCGCGCCAAAATCAGTAACGTCAATTCCTACGTAAAACCCGGCAAAATCGGTGTAATCGGTACTACAATCCATCAACTTCTTGTTTTTTATGCTCGTTTTTCAAA
>CAYHFB010000200.1:0-7073 GCA_964355695.1 uncultured candidatus Brocadiaceae bacterium | reverse complement strand
ATGGCAGGACTTTAGTCTTTTGGAATGTTCAGTTTATGCCCGTTGGCAGTATATATGAGAATATCCTTTATCATTCGACATTCGTTATTCCCTGTTCGATATTCGATTTTATATTCATCTTACGGCGCATTCTTTAACTCAACACATGATCCCCTGCTCTACAACATTTCTGTCGCAACCATACTAATTCTGAAAAACAATCGCCGGTTCCAGCTTCAGCACCGTTCTCATGCTGACAACCGCGGATATCGCACAAATCAGCATAACGGACGTTGCGCTAAATACCAGGAGTTGCCAGGGCAAATAGAAAGAAAGCTCCGTCTTCCCGGAAAGCGTGCCAAGCGCCGCGGCAACGCCGACTCCGATGCCGTATCCTATGCCACCTACCAACGAGGCTTGAAGCAATATCATCCGCAACAATAAACGGTTCGATGCACCCATCGCCTTCAGCGTGCCGAAATATCTGATATTGTCGAGCGTAAAATTGTAAAAAGTCTGCCCGGCGATTGCGATGCCCACGATAAAGCCCAGGCAAACCGTAATGCCAAAGTTGATTGGAATGCCGGTATACTTCAGATAATAGCGCACCGTGAGCATCTTAAAATCGTTTTTCGTGTAAGCGGCCAGGCCCGTTGCCCGGTTAATACGTTGGCATAGCTCTTGTGGGTCTTGCCCCGGCTTGGCCTTAACCATAATAAAAGACACCAGTTTCCGCTCAGGCGGCGCAAACGCTACCGACCGGGAAAAGGTGGTATAAATTACCGGTTGTGATTGAAAAGTCCGGCTCACCTCACAAATCCCGGCGACGACGGCGCGGTGGTCATTCAGCTCCATCGTATCGCCGATCTTCAATGGCGTCCGAGTCCCATCCCGCCCAACGTTAGCCAGCCTGCCCTTTGCGGCAACACCATCGACGATAATCGCGTCACTGTGCCGCAGGTTCGACAATTTGCCTTGCAGCATTGCCGGTGGGCCGCCGATGAGCGTCTCGTCGTCAAGCCCGACGACGATACACGTCTGAAACGCACCATTCGGCAACCGCGCCTTGAGTAACCCCTTGTACAGAGGCACGGCCCATGCCACGCCCTTAATGCCGCGGATGCGCAGCGATTCTGTCTCTTTCAACGGCTTCAAATCGTCGACATACTGCACCTTTGGGTCCATCACCCAGATATCGGGGATGGAGGTGTCCGACAGGAAGCCAAAGGTGCGCGTCATCAGCCCCATAAAAATGGCCGACTGCTGGGTGATAAGGAGCGACGCAAAGGTCAGCCCCACGATAATGCCCAGGTATTTGGCGCGGTTTCCGATAAGCATCTTCATCGCGACGTAATTCATTTTTTCACCGCCTTCAATTGCCTCTTAAACTCCTTCAGCGCCCCAAGCGAAAAGCGCGTGATGTGGTCAGCCAATTGTTCCACCTCTTCAAGATTGTATTGCTGGTTGGGATATAACCGGCTGATTACCGGCCGGGCGTGGTGGTAGAAGACGCACTGCGCCACAATACTTCTTGCGCACAGAATAATCAATTGCTTGCTCGCCCCCAGCCCAAGATATTCCCCAACAAGCGACTCCAACTGATTTGCGATGGGGCGGATATTGTTTTCCACAAGTGCGTCAAGCGCCGTGGTAGGCTCAATCATCTCCCTCGACATCAGCTTCCCGTGCCATGCAGGGCGTCCATCGTCAAAAATACGCAAAAGAAAAGACCGCGCAAACACCTTCAACTTCTCCTCCACGCGCACATTACTGCCATTATAGGGCGGATATTTATCAACGGAACATTGGTGCGCATATTGCAGCACGGAGGTGTAAAGCCCCTCCTTATCACGAAAGTGATAATTAACCGCCGCCACATTCGCCCCCGCCCTGTTGCATATCTCCCGCACGGTCGCCTTATGAAACCCATGCGCGGCAAAAACCTCCCCCGCCGCGTCCAACAACCGCTGCCGCGTCTTAGCCTGTGCCGTATCAATTGCATTTGGATTAGGAATTAAAATATTCATTTCAAACGATTGTATGAAACGGGTGTTTGAATGTCAAGGTGGAAAATAGTGATGTGCAAAATAAAAGCCTTTCTTTGGACTCTTCTGCCGGAAACAGGGATGCGCCTGCATTTTTTAAACTTTGCTAAATACCTTGCAATTTTCTTCGTTTTTGCTATATTGTAATTCTTAAGATAAAAGCAATTTCCTATCATCTCATCTAATACAGAATCGTTGGCGTTGTGACGGAGAAAAAGGACAAGCAATTTCCTACTATTTCATGACCAAACCTAACTATGAAACGCCGTACAAGCGTGGCAACACCTTGCTTGAGATGAAACAACCGATACAAGTATTGGATAGCTTTAACCAAGCGTTGCTGATTAAACCGGACTCAGCGGAGGCGCTCTGCGGCCGCGGCAACGCCTTGCTTTCCTTAAACAGCCCCATTGAAGCTCTGGCCAGTTATGATTGCGCCATTAGAAATAACCCCGGCTATGCAAAGGCATTTTACGGACGTGGTAACGCCTTGCTTCGCCTGAAATGCCCTGAATTGGCAGTGAAGAACTATGACATGGCTCTCATAGTCAAGCCGAATTATGTGGAAGCGCTCTATAACCGTGGGAACGCCCTGTTTCTTATGAATCGTTTTGAACAGGCATTAGATAGCTATAGTCGGGCGCTCATGACCAAGCCGGATTATCCGTTTTTGTATGGCGCATGGTTGCATACAAAAATGAAGATTTGTGACTGGATTGACATAGAAAGTCAATTTGCCCAGTTAATTAAAAAAATAGAACAGGGTGAAAAAGCATCAACGCCTCTTCCTGTGTTTGCTTTGTCAAATTCCCCGGCTTTACAAAGAAAGGCCGCGGAGATTTATGTGCGAGCCAATTATCCTATTAGCCATGCGCTTCCTAAAATACCAAAATACCTTAAGCACGATAAGATAAGAATTGGATATTTTTCGTCGGATTTTCACGATCACCCCTTTTGTCATTTAATGGCTGGGATGTTTGAGGAACATGATAAATCCAGGTTTGAGCTAACGGCATTCTCCTTTGGATTAAATAAAAAAGATGCATACCGGCAAAGACTGGCGGCAGCATTTGATCGGTTTGTTGATGTGCGCAATCTGTCTGATACGGATGTGGCGATGCTTAGCAGAAGTTTGGAAATCGATATAGCAATCGACCGAAAAGGCTTTACGCAAAACGAAAGAACAGGAATATTTGCATTACGTGCCGCACCGATTCAAGTTGGCTATTTAGCTTATCCGGGTACTATGGGTGTGGAATATATTGACTATATTATTGCTGATACGACGACTATTCCCAAAGCACACCAACGCCATTATTCTGAAAAAATCGCCTATCTACCCAACAGTTATCAGGCTAATGATGCAAAACGTTTCATTGCAGATATAGAATTCACTAAAGCAGAATTACATTTACCGCAAACGGGGTTTATATTTTGTTGCTTTAATAACAATTACAAAATAACACCCGGCGTTTTCGATAGTTGGATGCGGATACTTAAGCACGTGGAAGGTAGTGTGCTGTGGCTCTTTGAGGATAATGCAAAGGCGGCAACTAATTTAAAAAAGGAGGCTGCGTTCAGGGGGGTGAATGCAGAGCGGCTGGTTTTTGCTAAGAGAATCCCTGTACATGAACATTTGGCAAGACACCGTGTGGCTGATTTGTTTTTGGATACGTTTCCCTACAATGCCCACACTACGGCAAGCGACGCCCTGTGGGCAGGATTGCCGGTATTAACTTGTGCCGGCGAGACCTTTGCAAGCAGAGTGGCGGCGAGTTTACTGAATGCGATACGTCTGCCTGAACTTATCACCTCAACGGTAGACTCTTTTGAGGCGGTTGCCGTAGAGCTTGCAAATAATCTGGATAAACTGAAAAAGATAAAACAGAAATTAGCCAACCACCGGCTAACAACGCCTTTGTTTGATACCAGTCTCTTTACCCGGCATATAGAAGCTGTGTATACGAAAATGTACGAACGCTATCAAGCCGGTTTGGCTCCCGATTACATTTACGTGTCAGCTTTAGTGTAAATTACTATTAACAGACGAGGAATATTATGTTAGGATTATTTCCATTTAATTCGGAGCATTGCAATGAACAACAAAACACTCTGTTTAACCAGTCTGGTTCAACGTCGAGCGGACGTCCTGTTCTCGCCTATCGACAGGGATATATTGGCCCTTGATGAAATCAGCGGGCGTTGCTACAGTCTGAACGAAGTAAGCGGACAAGTCTGGCAATGGCTGGAAACCCCACAACTGATCAGCGATTTGTGCGCCCGTTTATTGGCGCTCTATGAGGTGGATGAGGATGTCTGTGCGCGTGAGGTGTTGGCAGTGCTGGAAGGCTTAAAGACGGCTGGCTTGGTCGAGGTAATTACTGATGCGGCGTAATATAAACCGGTTGAGACGGTTACTGCGTTTGCCATGGCGGCGCAAACGGTTGCTGGTTGAAGCCGTTTTCGCTCTGGCTCTTGCATGGGTAGTGATTCATACCCTACCATACCGTCGGCTGGCACGAATGTTTCGGCAACCGGTGCGCCGCCTGGAAATTCAGGGAGAATCCCGTGTTTGCCGGATTGAGGAGGTGCGATGGGCGGTGGATGCGGCCACCAGGGGATTACCGTGGCGGATGGTATGCTTTCCCCGTGCGCTTGCGGCGTGGTGGATGTTGCGCCGCCGTGACGTTGCCACGGCGCTGTATTGCGGTGCGGCTACCACACAGGGACGGGGTTTGCACACGCACGTCTGGTTACAAGATGGGGCTTATGGTGTGGTAGGCGAGAAAGAGGCGCACGGATTTACCCTATTGGCACGGTATTCCGTAGTAGACAAATGAGTTTGACGGAAACATTCGCGACAACGCCGCCATTGCCCTGGACAATACGACCCCGTGTATTGATATTAGAATTATTGGGGTCATGTGACATGCGTTGCCCGATGTGTTCCACCTTTAACCATCGGAGGCCGTCGCAACGCCCAATACGACGCGAGCAGATACTGGAGCGCTTGTTTAAACCCGCAGTAGCACTGGGTATTAGCCGTGTGGCGTTGACTGGCGGCGAAGCAACCTTGCGTAATGATTTGCCGGATATTATGCGCGACGCCGTCGCATGCGGACTAAAAGTAACTTTGTACACTAATCTTTGGCATACTCCGCTTGATATGATGCGGGAGATCATATCCATAATGCCGGGGGCAGATTCGGTAATTCGGGTTTCATTTGATTCGATAGTGCCTCGTGAAATGCATCAAATTCGTGGCGTAGACGCCTTTGATCGGGTACTAGAGAATGTCCGTCGTCTCATGGCGTTGAGGGATGAACTCCGATCGAGCGCGAAAATTGAACCTACCGCCGTTATTCAGGAAGCAAACGTACATTCAATTATACCAACTTTGGCTTTTCTACTCGACGAAATGAAGCCTTCTCGTGTTTTTGCAGGTTTGCGCCACGAGTTTTCGGGTATCACGCTAGATAATTATCATTGTCAGCAGTTCCCTGCATACGCCAAACCTATTGAAAATCGTCGTCAATTGCTGGCACTATTTTTTAAATTGCACCTATGGGCTGAAAAAGAATCTCGATTGAAATTGTTTGGCCGTTTTCATGACTGGATGGCATTCTTGCGTGGCACTCAGTATAATCGCCCCTGTGGAGCGGGAAGATTTCTCTACGTAGATGCCTATGGGTTATTGCGACCATGCCAAATGGGAGAAACCTACGCAGATTTGCTGGCGAATGATATGGATGTTGTCCTCGCGTCATCTGGACATCAGGCGGCACGTAAGCTTTTGGACGTCTGCCGGATTTGTCTTCATGGCTGCAATACCTAGGCATTTTTTACGACAAATACCGTTACATGAACAATCCTTTGATCTCTGTTGTCATGCCGGTGCATAACGGCCAAAATTATTTAGCGGATGCGATAGATTCTATCCTGATGCAAACACACCGGAATCTTGAATTGATTATTGTGGACGACGGCTCGAGCGACGCCACATCTCGTATTTTGATCGATTATGTTCGTAGAGGTGTAAAAACACAAGTGATTACTATACCGCATCGCAAAGGGCTGGGACATGCCTTGAATGTCGGGGTCAAGGCGGCTCAAGGCGAGTGGATAGCCCGCATGGACGCAGACGATCTTGCGCATCCGCAACGCTTAGTGAAGCAATGGCAGGCTATGGAAGCCCTGGGGCTGGACGCCTGCGGTAGTTGGGCGCAGTGCTTCGGGCAGAGTGATCGGTTAATTAGCCCTGTCAAAGGACAAGAGGCAATGCGCTATGAACTGCTCTTTACCTGTCCCCTTATTGGTGGAACCACATTGTTACGCGGTGTTACCGCCCGAACATACCTCTATGATGAGCGATCTTTCATGGAAGACTATGAACTTTGTATGCGATTAATAGGCACACAACGAATAGGCAACATAGCTGAAATCTTACTTCACTACCGCATCCATTCCCAGCAAATT
This sequence comes from uncultured candidatus Brocadiaceae bacterium, assembly GCA_964355695.1. Classification (GTDB taxonomy): domain Bacteria; phylum Planctomycetota; class Brocadiia; order Brocadiales; family Brocadiaceae; genus JACVXV01. The sequence continues at coordinate 573 of CAYHFB010000200.1, read as the reverse complement.
ACTCAACGCAATCGCGCCATTATTCGTATTTACCAGCAGCAATGGGCGCAACGTTACTTCAAAATCCTGTTCCCGCGAGCGCCAACCGCTGACCAGGATTTATTTATGGCGGTTCTGAAACGTTCGCCAACCCTCCAAACCCCGGAAGGCATGGCGGCTGCAGAAGATTTATTTGCCCGTTATTTCCAAACTACGGATGAAGAAGCTCAAGAACGTTTTGCAAAGCGGTGGTTGAAGCTTCGGCCTATGCAAGTTTAGCCAAGTGGGTAATCATAAATATTGCGGTATGTTTGCCATCAAAGTGACTGAAATCATATATTAGGAATAAGCGCCACCGTCTGACACAAGTAAATCAGAGGTCGCATTAGCAGAATCCTCCATAGAGACACACTCGAAACGGGGTGTAAGCCAAGTGCGTTTTAATGTTGGAGAGCGGGTATCACTGTTAAAATTGTCGGTGTGGTGTGTGTTATTTGGCATAATAATTCCCATTGCAAAGGTTGAAAAAACAAAACAGGTACATACCTGAATTCCACCCGATTTATGTACACAACAGTTTTACAATTTTAATAG
>CAYHFB010000199.1:0-7081 GCA_964355695.1 uncultured candidatus Brocadiaceae bacterium | reverse complement strand
GCATTATTTCATTAATATACCGTGTGCAGAATGGTAACGGAAGGAGCCCGTAGGGCGACTGGAGTTACCCTTCTGCACACTCCGCAATTTTCCTTCGCCCACCGACTCCTTTTCCTCATTTGCTCACTGAGTTTGCCGCCAAAGCTTGACGTTCATGGCACTTTCTGGTATTATCGCAAAATAGTACAATACCTTTTGGGCTGCAGTCCGAGCGATTATATAGTTAATGGGGGACGTGAAATGTTCAAAGCAAGTGTAGGCAACAGCGAAGACATAGATTCATCAGACGCGGCGGATGAGGTGATATCACAAGTCAAGGCTGACCTTAATGGCGTATCGCCGGCAGCCGGTCTGCTTTGTTGCTCCATCAACAACGATCTCGGTAAAATTGTTGCGAGTATTAACGCCGCATTTCCGGGGATTGAGCTTATCGGTTGCACGTCATACGGGGAAAATTCTTCCGTAAGCGGTTTTTCCGATGAATCCGTTACGTTTATGGCCTTTGCTTCGGATACCATAAGCATGAAGGCTGGCCTGGGAAGGGACGTCTCGAAGGACGGCGAAAAATCAGCGCGGATGGCCGTGGAATCCGCGCGTGCAGCTTTGGGGGAGGCACCCAAATTGGCCATCGCCCTGCCGGAAAGCTACAGGACAAACGGCGCTGCATTTACCAGGGGTTTGTCTGCTTTTAGCGATGGGACAACGGTAGTCGGAGGTTTCGCGGCAGACCAACTCAGGCTAAAGGAAACGCGTCAGTTTTACAAAAATGAGGTGCTTACAGACAGTGCGCCGATCCTGGTTTTCGGCGGGCCGGTACTCTTCTCGCTGGGGCGGGAAAGCGGCTGGGCGCCGCTAGGTAAGGAAGGCACAATAACCGGCTCTGTGGGTAATGTCGTGCGGGAAATAGACGGGGAACCGGCCACGAAGTTCTTTGACAGGTATCTTGGCGGTTCGATGGGAGGAGTGGCTGAATACGCCGAATACCCTTTGATGGTACGCGAAAACAATGAGAAGGAATATTGTCTGCGGTCTGGCATGGGCGCATACGAGGCGACGGGCGGCATTACGTTTCTCAGTGAAATACCGGAGGGGTCGAAGGTAAGGCTTAGCGAGGGAAGCAGGGACCTGGTAATAGAGGGTACCCGCAAGTCCGTTCTTAAAGCGCTTGAATTGTATCCGGGCAAGCATCCGGCGGCGGCGTTGCTGTTCTCTTGTGCAGGCAGGCGGAACGTGCTGGGGACGCGGACAAAGGAGGAAATAGATATTGTGAAGGGATGCTCCGCCCCCGGTTTGCCCATCTGCGGTTTTTACTCCTACGGGGAGATTGCCCCTGCCAGAATTGGCGGCAGGACGCTCTATAACAACGAAACATTTGTCACATTGTTTATCGGTGCAAGGTAAACTTGAACGATAATGATCCGGCGGAAGAAATCCGCTGTCTTAAAAAAGAGGTAGGGAAGCTCCAGCGGAAGTTGGCCAACAGCGAACAGAATAGGGCACGGCTGGAACTTCACATGGACAAGAACAACAGCCTCTTCAGAGCCACCATCCTTGAATTGCACGCAGCCAAGGAACTCGCGGAGTCTGCAACAAAGGCAAAGGGCGATTTCCTGGCTAACATGAGCCACGAAGTCCGCACCCCGATGAACGCAATAATCGGCATGTCCTACCTTGCGCTGAAGACCGAACTCGACGGCAAACAACGCAACTACATAGAGAATGTTCACCGCTCCGCCGAATCTTTGCTGGTCATCATAAACGATATCCTCGATTTCTCCAAGATAGAAGCGGGTAAGATGGCTATGGAGCAGACCCACTTCTCCTTGAACGACGTTCTCCAAAACCTCGCCAACCTGGTCGGCGTAAAAGCGGCGGATAAAGGACTGGAACTCCTGTTTGATACCGCCCCGGACGTCCCTTCGTCACTCATTGGCGACCCTGTGCGGCTGTGCCAAATCCTTACCAACCTGAGCACCAACGCCATCAAATTTACCGAGCGGGGCGAGATTGTTGTCATCACCCGCTTACAACAACAGGGTGACGGAATGGCGCTCCTCCACTTTGTTATTCGCGACAGCGGCATTGGCCTGACGGCCGAGCAGCAAGCCAAACTCTTCCAGGCGTTCAGCCAGGCGGACAGCTCCACTACTCGTAAATACGGAGGCACCGGCCTCGGCCTGACCATCTCCAAAAAACTGACGGAGCTTATGAGCGGCAATATTTGGGTTGAATCCGTCCAAGGCAAGGGCAGCAACTTTCATTTCACCGCACGATTCGGCATTCAGGAAGAAACAACCATCAGTCAAGGCATTAAACATCAGGAACTGGCCGGATTACGGGTAATGGTGGTTGATGATAATAAGATTGCCGGAGAGATTTTAAGCAACATGGTACATAATCTCGGTCTTGAGGCCGAGTCTTTTTCAGACGGCCCAACAGTGATCAAGGCCATCAGTGAAACCGCGCAGGGACGGCGTTCTTATGACCTTGTCTTTATGGACTGGCACATGCCGGGTATGGATGGCATTGAATGTATTTATAAACTACAGTGCGAGCTTAATATGGCAGTGCCTGCCGTCATCATGGTTACAGCCCATAACCGGGAAACCGCTCTGGAAACCGCTCTAAATAAGGGGATACGGCTCAAGGCACTGCTAAGCAAACCCATCACGCCTTCAACCCTGCTGGACGCGATTGCGAACGCATTAGGCCACAGTATTGTGAGAGAAGACAGGAAAAATGATAGCGCCGCCTATCAGGAGGCGCAGATTAAATTAAGGGGTGCGCATTTGTTACTGGTTGAAGACCATGAGATAAACCGGCAACTCGCCATAGAACTGCTCGCAAGTAATGGAATAACGGTAGAAGTCGCAAATAACGGACAAGAAGCCCTTGATCTGCTCAACGGCAGCGGTGTATTTGATGGGGTGCTTATGGATGTGCAGATGCCCGTTATGGACGGCTACACGGCTACCCGTGCGATACGGAAACTGAAACGGTTCGAATGTCTTCCCATTCTCGCCATGACGGCCAACGTCATGAGCGGTGATAGGGAGAAGGGCGATGCTGCAGGCATGAACGCCTTTATCGGCAAGCCCATCAACATCAAAGAGATGTTTATCACCATTGCGAAGTGGGTCGTGCCCGGCGTTCATAAAACCACTCTTGAATTGCCGGATCGAATGGTTGTCGCAGACGATGCGCCGTCTGATGCACTTATTACTCTGCCGGGATTTCAGGTGGAGCAAGCGGTGGGTAGAATGGGAGGCAATCAAAAACTCTATTGCGAGGTACTTGGAAAATTCTGCGCCAACGAGGCGGGCGTGATTGACCGCGTTCGCTCCAGTCTGGGCAAGGGCGATCACGAAACGGCATTAATTGCAGCGCACACGTTAAGGAGCGTTTCCGGCACCATCGGCGCAACTGCCTTACAAGCGTTGTCTGCAAAGCTGGAAGCGGGGATTCAGAGGCGATCGTATGAGGTTGAAACACTACTGGGAGAAGTTCAATGTGAACTGTCGGAGGCGATAGCCGTCATTAACCATGCGCTCAAAAGTCAGCTCGGCGCGGACCAATCACAAAGCCACCCGGATAAAACGCCTGCGAATCATGGGAAAAACACCGCAGCAACGTTGCAGGATATTAAGCCTGAATTGGAATCACTGGCAAGACAAATTAAGAAATTTGATTCAACGGCCTCGGATGCCGTTAGTGTGTTGATAGAGAAGGTCGCCGACCCGGAGGCTCACTCAACATTGAATGAGTTGAAACGTTTGTTGGCAAGCTATAACTTTAAGGCGGCGTCATCCTTACTGAATAGCCTTATGGGGCAGAACTAAGGGCGGGAGATTTATGAAACAAACAATACTTGTCGTTGACGATACGTTGGTTAACATTGATTTGATTAAAGCGGCGCTTTCGGAGACGTACCTTGTCCAGGCCGCCGTTAGCGGCGAGATGGCCTTGGCAATTGTAGAGGAGCAAAAGCCTGATATTGTTTTGCTCGACATTATGATGCCGGAGATGGACGGTTACGAGGTTTGCAGGCGTTTAAAGGCCAACGAAAAAACGCGCGACGTCCCGGTTATTTTTTTAACGGCAAAGTCCGACATTGCCGATGAAACCAAAGGGCTTGGGCTTGGCGCGGTTGATTACATCACCAAGCCGATTAGTGTTCCCACCGTACAGGCAAGGGTTAGAACTCATCTTGCGCTTTATGATCAGACGCGCGAACTTGAGCGTATGGTGGAACTGCGTACCGCCGAACTCGCAAAGACACGGCTTCAAATTATAAGGCGTCTGGGTTGTGCTTCCGAGTTCAGGGATAACGAAACCGGAAACCATGTAATCCGCATGAGCCATTATTCACGCCTGATCGCTCAAGCCGCAGGCATGGGAGAAGAATCTGTCGATATCCTGTTTAACGCCGCCCCGTTGCACGACGTCGGTAAAATAGGCGTCCCCGATAGCGTGCTGCTTCATCCTGGCAAGCTCGACCAGGCCGGATGGGAGGTTATTCGCAGACATCCGGTAATAGGGGCAAAAATTATCGGGAACCATCAAGACGTGCTGCTCCAGACGGCTTACACCGTTGCGTTAATGCACCATGAAAAGTGGGACGGCAGCGGCTACCCCAACAAACTCAAAGGGGCGGAAATCCAGCTCGTGGCGCGGATTATCGCCATTGCCGACGTATTCGACGCCCTAACCTCGGACCGTCCTTACAAAAAAGCCTGGCCCATTGAGGATGCGGTGCGTTTGATAGAAGAAAGCGCAGGTTCACATTTCGACCCCGATCTGATTAAGGCATTTCAAAGCGTATTGCCGGAAATCCTCCACATCAAGGAAAAATACGCCGAAGAACAGGGCGCAATGATTGATAAGGAATGGTAGGCGGTAGTTCTCGATAAGTTGAGGTAAATTTAAAATTTAAAAGTAAAAACATGTTATTTTTCAAGCAATTAATAAAACGAGGGCATCGTTTTACCTCAACTTATTGAGAGCTTACTATTTTCGTTGTTGTGCAAAAGAATATTTGAGTGTTTTTATATTTGTGTCGCCCCTCCGGGGCTTGATTTCTTCTTGCGATAGCTTTCCCACCGCTTACGCAGTGGGCTACTATTGTGTTGCCCCTCTCGGGGCATGACAAAGACACCCCATCGGGGTGTAACAACCGTAGCCCACTGCGCAAGCGGTGGGTTAGGAGAAATGTCGATTGTTTTAGCCCCGTAGGGGCGGCACAACCAGTATAATCAACATTGGACGAGTGTACAGGCATGGGCTTGCAACGGCATGAATACCGACGGATATGAATGAATATATCCCCGGAGGAGCGATCTGTTTGTAGGAATCATTTCCACCGATGTTTTGTCCCCTACGGGTAAGTTCTCGATAAGTTGAGGTAGATTCAAAATTTAAAAGCAAAAACATGTTGTTTTTCAATGAATTAATTAAACGAGGGCAGCGTTTTACCTCAACTTATCGAGAACTTACTGGTCGGCGATATATGGCGGAAGATAACATCTCGACCATGGGTGTGACCGCTGTATAATTGTAACTACTCAGGTAGATTGGTCGCAGGCTAAATTGTATGTAATTACACAAAATTCCCGGCAGGAGAAAGCGTTTAACCGTCAGCATGTAGTCTAAACACCTGAGTAGTTACCAATAATTCTCAAGAAGCGGCATCGGCGTTAAGTACGGATAACCATTACAAACCGTTTATACTGAAATGAAAGGGAAAAGTATGAGGAAGTTTGACAAAGGTATATTGCTTATCTTATGCGTGTTTAGTTTTTTGCAGTGTGCGACTCCTGCAACGGCGGAAAATGTGTACCCGAACGGGTCTGAGGGGATCAAAGCGGCGACACTACCGCCCCCCGGATATTATTATAAAATGTACGGCATCTATTATCACGCGGACACGTTAACCGATAAAAACGGCGATAAACTCAACGTCGATTTTGATCTGAACCTTCTTGCCAATGCGCACCGCTTTGACTGGATTTCTGATTACGAGCTGTTAGGCGCAAAGTTTGGCGCAGATATCATTGTCCCGGTGCTTAACGTAGATTTGGAAATAGGGGCCGCCAAAATTCACAACAGCGAATTCGGACTCGGAGATATTTGTATTGAACCCATTATTCTGGCATGGCATGGGCCAAGATTTGATGCGGCATTTGCGGCGGGTATTTTTATGCCAACCGGAAAATATGACAAAACAGACCCGGCTTCTCCGGGTAGTGACATGTGGACCGGATTGTTTAGCGTGGGTGGAACGCTCTATTTTGATGATGCGAAAACCTGGTCTGCTTCCGTTCTCCCCCGGTACGAAATACATAGCAGGAAAAGAGACACGGATGTGACTCCAGGCGATGATTTCCACCTTGAATGGGGTGTCGGAAAGTCATTCGCCAGAATATGGGAGGCAGGCGTTGCCGGATATTGCCAATGGCAGACAACCAAAGATGACCCGGATACCGGTGTCAAAGATCAGGTACACGCCATCGGCCCTGAGGTAAACGTCACGATTCCATCCTGGAAATCAATTATTGGAATTAGGAGCCTTTTCGAATTCGGCGCGGAAGACCGCCCGGAAGGTAATATTACCGTGCTGAGTTTCACAAAGGTTTTATAAGCAGCGCATCATTTGCGCCTTTCGGATGTGTTGTTTTGTGAAGTTTTATCTGGATTACGCGTTCTACTATTTCATCATTTAAACCAAAAATGGTAAGTTCTCAATAAGTTGAGGTCAATTCAAAATTTAAAAGTAAAAGCACGTTATTTTTCAATGAATTAATAAAACGAGAGCATCGTTTTACATCCACTTATTGAGAACTTAACGCCCTTCGGGCGGACTCTGCCTTGCAACTGCAAGGCTGTTTGCCTTTCTTTCAGCCCCATAGGGGCGGCCTGTTTGTAGCATTTTATGCAAATTAAGCTATTTAGCTCCGTAGGAGCGACCTGTGTTTTTTATTGTTACGCACGGACATGATGCCAACCAACAACCACAGGTCGCTCCTACGGAGCTTTTGCGGTGTTTAGTACCTTACCGATTCAAAACTGCAATAAAAAAGAAGTT
>CAYHFB010000198.1:0-7083 GCA_964355695.1 uncultured candidatus Brocadiaceae bacterium | reverse complement strand
TGCCCCTACGGGGCATATACAGACAGCCGGAATGGTTTTTAATTCTTTTTCCGTCGCTACGCCTCTTCAATCTTTCTGAGATGTTTTTTGTTGGATATCTGATTGCTATCCCACCGTTTAATAGGCTTTTTGAGACTTGTGTATAAACCTTTAAGGGCATCGCCTGGGCTGTAGCATTGCGCCCCTTTGGGCGCTATCGTTGCAAATGCGGCCAGGCTAAGTTTGTCCGTCTTTTCATTGCTTAACTTAACACGTATGGGAGATAGGGTGTATTGAAAAGACTTACAAAAAAAGAAATTTTGAAAGACAAACGGTATTTATAAGATAATAGGGGGTTAATTGCAATAAAAATTTGCCGTAGAGAAGTGAAAAGGGGAGGAACCCGCTAAAGATGTCCTTGATTCTACGAGGCCGGTTGTTTATCCATGTAAGCGAGATTTTTTTATTGCAATCCATTGCTTAAGTAATTAGTATCTTGTCTTCTGTTAATCATATTTCCGTAACCGTTTGTACGCTGGCGGCGAAATCCCCCCCCCTTTTTCAAGAGAAGACACAAAGGTATTCGGCGGGACATGGGGCTGGGACTTATATTTCGGCCTTTTTAGATACCGGCTGAACTGCTGCGGTGTTTTTTGTAAAGATACCATACCGTAACCTCAAAAGGAGCTATCATAGGTACAAACATGACAGATTTGCTTTTCGAAATCGGCACAGAGGAAATTCCCGCCGGGTACATCACCCCGGCCGCACAACACATAAAGACTTTTTTTACCGAGCAGGCAAAAAAACACCGCCTGGAGGCTCAGTCCGTCTATTGCACCGGCACACCAAGAAGGCTCACGCTTTTCGTAAAGGGGCTGCCTGAAAAGCAGGAAAGCGTTACCGTAGAGACGCTGGGTCCGGCAGCGTCCGTGGCCTTTGATAAGGCGGGAACCCCTACGAAGGCGGGCATGGGTTTTGCCAGGTCGCAGGGCGTTGACGTGCAGGGGCTTCAGATGAAAAAGACACCAAAAGGCGATTATTGTTTTGTGGTCAAACACATCGAAGGCAAAGAGACCTTGCTTATCCTCACGGAGATGTTAACGGACGTCATTAAGAACGTCCCTTTCCCCAAGTCCATGAAATGGAAGGGGAACAGCCTTTTCTTTGCGCGCCCCATACGTTCGCTTCTTGCGCTGTTCGGCGACGTCGTTGTGCCTCTGGAAATCAACGGCATCAAGGCCGACAAACTCGCCGCCGGACATCCTTTTTTATCCGGGCGTAAGATTGAGATACCCAGGGCGGATTGGGACTTATACAAGCAATTGCTCAAGCAGGAATACGTGGTTGTCGATATGCCGGAGCGCCGTGAGGCACTGCGGGTGAAAATCGACCAACGCATGGCAGCCCATAGTGCGACTATTGACGACGAAGAACTGCTTGATGAGGTGACGAACCTTGTCGAATATCCAAACGCCATTGAATGCAGCTTTGACGAGGAATTCCTTGAAATCCCCCCGGACGTTATCGAGACGGCCATGAAGGAACACCAGCGGTATTTCCCCATCAGGAAAAAAGGCGGAAGGCTTTTGAACAAATTTATCGCCACGCTCAACCGCGACGAAAACAGCGCCCACACGACCATCCAGGGCAACGAGCGGGTGATCAAGGCGCGCCTTTCCGACGCACGGTTCTTCTGGAAAGAGGATAAGAAAATCCCGCTCAAAAACCGGGTGGAAGATTTAAAAAACATTGCCTTTCTGGAAAACCTGGGGAATTACCACGACAGGACAAACAGGATCATTGCGCTTTCAGACGTCATATCCCACGCCCTGGTGGCCTCCGGCAAGCTTTCCATGGAAGAGGCCGCCCTCACCAAACGTGCAGCCTTCTTGTGCAAGGCAGACCTTCTAACGCAAATGGTCGGAGAATTTCCCTCTTTGCAAGGCATCATGGGGAGGGAATATGCAGGGTGGGATGGGGAAGAGCCACCCGTTGCCATGGCAATTGCGGAACATTATATGCCTCGCTTCGCCGCCGACAACGTACCCACGTCGAAGATTGGCGCCGTTGTGGGCCTGGCCGATAAATTTGACACGATATCCAGTTGCTTTGCGCTACAACTTATCCCTACGGGTTCGCAAGACCCGTATTCACTGAGGCGGCACGCCTACGGTATCATCCGTATCCTGAGCGAACATGAACTTGCCCTTGAAATCGGGGAAACCGTTCGCTCGTCGCTATCCTTGCTTCCGGTAATAAAAGGACAGTCCGCATCCGTTGATCAGAAGGCGGTGAGTGAAAAAATAGTTTCCGACGTCAGGGGATTTTTCAAAGACCGCCTGTTTCAGGTTAATATCGAAAAAGGCTACCGGTATGACCTGGTGAATGCCGTCCTGAATGCAGGCAAGGGGTTTGACGACGTGCATAACTTCTCCCAGCGGTTAAAGGCAACCGAGGCCATTTCACGGGAGAAGTGGTGGGCGGAACTGGTTGCCGTGGTTGAAAGGACGTTTAACATCGGCAAAAAAGCCAAAAGCGGTGACCAGGTAAACGAGGCATTGCTTGCCGAAGCGGAAGAGAAGGCGCTGTGGAAGGTCTACCAGGACACGGGCGACGAGATTCAGAAGCAGATGAACGACAGGCGATACGTCGAGGCCGCCGGGCTTTATTACAAGGCGTTTGCCCTGCCCGTCCACAGTTTTTTTGAGAAGGTGTTCGTGAACGTTGAAGATGAAAGGGTACGCAACAACCGGCTGACGCTGCTTAAAAAAATAAACGAGCTTTACTCGCAGGGATTGGCCGAGTTGTCGCAAATTGTCATGCCAGAACACGGGTAGGCTGTGGCGCAACCCATCTCCTGCGCCAGAAGCTCTCGCTTCACTTTTCTTTACGGTTGAGGTTTACGATACGCTCAGGACCGCAGGGTTTCACGCAGCAGGACGAACGGTTACCATTTTTAAATTTTAACAGTGCAGGTTTTGTTTTACATTTATTTAAAGAAAGTGAGGGATTTTATTTGAAGAACATAGAATTTTCAGTTGAAGGGAACACGCTTACCATAAAGGTAGATTTGTTAAAGGAATTTGGTCCGTCAGCGTCAGGAAAGAATATCATCATCGCATCCACCGAAGGGAACGTCAGCGTTCCTAACCGCGAAGAATGCAAGGTAGGCCTCAACATTTACCGCAAGAAATAGCCAGGTAGGGTAAGCACTGCCAACCCTGCGCCATGATTCTCCAGTACCCCATTGATGAATCACCGAAAAATGTTTCGCCTTCCGTAAGGGTGGTTCGTGATTGTTTTCCTGCTTTACGATGCAACAAAAAAATAGCCCGGTATGTCATTCCTGACATGCCGGGCTACCTATCTGACTTCCTTATCACGTATTTCCCCTCACTTTATCGTTGGGTTAAGGAAGTATTCCGCTATCAGTAACATTTCAAAGACTACGACGCGCTTTATATATTTTTAACTCTTGTTGGACGGGTCTTATTTTAATGTTACTGATAAGATAAAAGAAGATGGGGAGAGGAAACCAAGAGCATTCGAAACAGATACATACTTGGATTTCTTTACATTCACTTTTATACCTTGAGGAACATTTAACCTCCTAAACAAGCTCTTTGTCCCTCTCCACCATTATTATACCACATTTTTTAATCTTTGCCACGCTCCCAGCGAGATTTTACCAAATAATACGCTTTTCTTTAAGGCTGATTTAATGCCTGTTCATGGTGTCTAAACCCCCGCCCTGCAAATTCCCCGTGCGTTAAATCAATACGGGCTGAAAGCCTGCGCTACTATAGGCCGCCCTTATTGATGTTTCAATTCCATGGCAACAAAAAAATAGCCCGGTATGCCATTCCTGACATGCCGGGCTACCTATCTGACTTCCTTATCACGTATGGCCCCTCACTTTATCGTTGGGTTAAGGAAGTATTCCGCTATCAGTAACATTTCAAAGACTACGACGCGCTTTATGTATTTTTAACTCTTGTTGGACGGGTCTTATTTTAATGTTACCGATAAGATAAAAGAAGATGAGGAGAGGGAATCAAGAGTATTCTAAATAGATACATACTTGGATTTCTTTACACTCACCTTTATACCTTGAGGAACATTCAACCTCCTAAACTCTCCCTTTGTCCCTCTCCACCCTTATTATACCACATTTTTTAATCTTTACCACGTTTCCAGCGAGATAAAATTGGTGTTGATACCATTATTGGATGGGTATATAATTCAGTCTTTACCTTCCAAACCCTTGCGATTGGAGATAACCCATGATTCCGTACGATACAAAAGACATTCGGACTATTGTGCTTCTGGGACACAGCGCTTCAGGAAAAACCTTGTTGTTAGAATCCATGCTTTTTAAGGCTGGCGCTACAAAACGGCTAGGCAGCGTTGAAGAGGGGACTTCTGTGGCTGATTACGACGTTGATGCAAGGGAAAGGAAACACACCATTGATTCCTCCATCGTCCACTGCAACTGGAAGGAACGCGAAATCACCTTTATAGACACGCCTGGCTATGCCGATTTTGTCCGGGACACCATCACCTCAATCGCCGTCGCCGAAACCGCACTTATCATGATGTCCGCCACGGACGGCATCCAGGTGAATACCCGGAAGACGTGGGACATGGCAGGAAAGAAAGGACTGGGAAGGTTCATCGTCGTTACGAAAATGGACGGCGAGAACATTGACTACGCTGCGTTGCTCAACACCATAAGAAACTCCTTTGGCGCCCTTTGTGTGCCGCTCGTTATGCCCATTGGGACGGGGCATGATTTCCGGGGTGTCGTTAACTTGCTTGCGTTGCCGGGCGCTTTGCCTGATGGGGTGATCGGCGACGTTCAATCAGCGCGCAGCGCCCTAATCGAGGCGGTTGTTGCCACCGACGACACGCTCATGGGGAAATACCTCGAAGGAAAAGAAATCGACCCTGCGGCCTTGCAAGCCTGCTTTGTAAAGGCCGTTGCGGACGGGCAGGTAGCGCCCGTCCTTTGTTGCTCCAATAAAATGGGGCTGGGGATCGACGCCGTTCTGGATGCAATAGCAGATTTCTCCCCTTCGCCGCTGGAAGGCGTCAAACGAACGGCAACCGACCTTCAACAGAACATGGAGGTCGTCGTGGAGGCCTCAATGGACGCCCCATTCAGCGGCTACGTGTTTAAATCCGTAATTGATCCGTTTGTCGGAAAATTGAGCTATTTCCGGGTGGTTTCCGGCACGCTGGACGGCGAATTGTCCTTTTATAACGCGACAAACGGAAAGACGCACAAGGCCGGACACCTCTACCGCGTCTTCGGAAAGGAACAACAGCCAGTTTCTAAGGCCATACCCGGCGACATTATCGCCGTATCCAAGGTGGAAGACATTCATATTTCCGATACCCTCTGCAATCCAAAGCGACCCCTGAAATTCCCGGAGATCGCCTTTCCAACGCCCATGGCCTCGCTGGCGGTAGTCCCCAAGAGCAAAGGGGCGGAAAAGAAGATCAGCGAATGCCTTCATAAGCTTACTGAAGAGGATAAAACGTTCCGGGTTTCCCATGACGCACTGACCCACGAAGTCGTCATCACCGGGATGAGCAACCTGCATTTACAGGTGGTCGTAAGCCGGTTGAAGCGGCGGTTTGGGGTTGAGGTGGAGGCACACACGCCGAAAATCCCTTACAAGGAATCCATTACGTCCCATGCGGAGGCGCAATACAAGCACAAGAAACAATCGGGCGGCCATGGGCAATATGGCGAGGTACATATCAAGATCGAGCCGTTACCGAGGGGTGCCGGGTTTGAGTTTGTGGACGAGGTGGTGGGCGGCGCCATACCGCGACAGTACATCCCGGCTGTTGAAAAGGGTATTCGGGAAACGCTTGATAAAGGGATTTTAATCGGGAACCCAATCGTAGACGTGCGGGTACGATTGTTCCATGGCTCATACCATGACGTGGATTCATCCGAGGCCGCTTTTAAAATAGCGGCTTCACACGCATTCCAGGACGCCTTCCTTCACGCCAAACCGGCGCTTCTTGAGCCGATTATGAACGTGGAGGTTACAATACCCGCAAAATTCATGGGCGAGATCACCGGCAGTCTTTCCAGCCATCGCGGCCATATCAAGGGGATGGACATCCTGGGAGATTTGCAAATAGTGCGGGCGGCCATACCCATGGCGTCCATAGCCAACTATGAAACGGAGTTGAAATCCATGACCGGCGGGCAGGGTTCGTTTACCATGGAGTTCTCACACTACGAGGCCGTGCCGGCGCATCTGATGCAGTCCATCATTGCGCAATCACAGGCTGCCCATGCAGCCCATGTTGCTCATGGGAAGAAGGAATAGGTTGGGGATCCCACACGCTACTGCACGAGGGGCATGGGTGCAATCCCGGCTTTTCACAGGACGGTGGTTGCAACGTTTTGAATTTGCATTTTCTTTGTTTTTGCTAAATCAACGATTTGATTGAAAAAAAGATTACCGATCCTCCCATCTGTTGTGTTCAATGCCATTTATTCCGTATAATTTACCCTCATATCTAAATGTTTTTGTGAAAGGAAAGGGCGCCAGTTTTATATCTGTCAGCAAAGCCATCTTTTGTTTTTTAAAATCCTTTCTCTCGAAACAACGCGGCGTCGAACAAATTTGTGACCATTCCAGTATTCCATTTCCAGAATCCTCAAATTCCGTATCACACAACAAGAGTTCTTTTTCATGGCTATAATCTAAAAACCAAGAATTGATCTTAATCTTCGTACTATTATTAGTCTCATTATTCCCCGAAATGTTATACACAACAGGCAGTACGTTGCTTTCAACGGCAAAAAAGATAGCAAGGTTTCCGACAAAAACAGTCTTGGTTTGTGAATACTGATTTATTTTGCGCGAGAAATCCCTTATGGTATAAGTGGCCCCTAAATACCAAATAGCGTTTAAAATAATATTCATGCTAAAAAAAATGATTAGCACAAGCGTTATTAATGTCCTTTTATCTTTTTTTATAAAATATAGATATGAAACAGAAAAGCCCATAATAGACCCAAACAAGTACCAGACAGATTTATACGGATTAATTCCTATACTTGATAGCCATGAT
>CAYHFB010000197.1:0-7100 GCA_964355695.1 uncultured candidatus Brocadiaceae bacterium | reverse complement strand
CTCAGGGTGCGCCTTTTTGGTTTGATTTACTTAATAAATTTATTGACTTGAGAGGGGTAGGGAAAAAACCGGAAGACAAAAAAGATACAAAGTAATAGATTTTGGCAAACAGGTGTGGCAAGCTTCTTCTGTGACAACATGAAGCAATTTACATTTAACAGCGGGAAAGATCACATTTCAACAATCAATAAAGGACTACGTCACCGTGAAAACAAGAATATTACATTTAAGCGACCTGCATCTCGGTAGAACCACTGAGGAAGAGGAAAATTTTAAATTAATAGTGGAATACATTCTCGATAAAGGCAGGAATGATTGGCAGAATGACAAACCACTCATCTTAATTACCGGCGATATTGTTAACGATGGGACTGATGCTCAATACCAAGTTGCGGTCGGTTATTTAGATAAACTTTATAATGCGGGCTTCACTTTGCGCGTTATTCCAGGCAACCACGATTATGGTGAAAACGGTAATCATGCAAAGATAGAAAACTTTATTCTCTTTAAAGGGTATTTTGCGCATTTACATCAAATGCAATTTCCCCACAAGAAACTTATAAATGACCACATATATGTGGGATTAAATTCTATGGAGGAATATACGGAAGTTAATTTTGCCAGGGGTAAATTGGGGTCTGGACAGATTAAGACTGCCTGCGATTATTTAAGATCACTTCCAGCTAGGAAAAACGGGCAAAAGGTGATTGTTTGCTTGCATCATCATCCATTTCTTTTCCCTGATGAAGGTGTGTTCAAACACATTGGTGAAAAGGTGGGGCATTGCCTGAAAGACAGCGCGGATTTTTTAAAGGAAATAAGAAGTCTAGGCGTTGATATACTTTTGTTTGGACATGAGCACCGTCACTTAGCGTTTTCCGGCACGGAAATCAATAAAGCGTGCAATGTGCCTTATATCTTTTCCGCCGGAAAGAGCACTGAAAATAACTGGGAATACAAAGTCCTGAAAGATGGAACCGCCGATATACCTGCACGTACAACAATAGCCGACGTCTCAGACAATCCTTATATTGCAGATCATGATGATGCAGTAAAAGAAATCACCAAAAAAGACATCGAAAAGCGGAAGGCATTGGGACTGCCTTACGGTTTGTTGGGAAGATTAATTGAAATTAGCGATAAAGGCGATATTAATGGAACAACCATAATATTTTCGTCATAGCTAAGACGGCGTTGTTGCCTCGTCAAGGAATTGGATAGTTCTGCCTATTGAATTAGGCATTCGACGGCTTATTTGAATTTAGACACGAATTAAACAAATTCACACAAATTTATGCGAGTTAGAGCGAATAGGCAGGGGCAAACTGGGTTTGTCCCTGCCACCTTGTCGCCCGCGTCTGTGTAAAATGGAAATTCTATACAGGTAAGCAACAATCACGATAGACATTATAAAATATCTTAAAGTGTGGATAAAGTAACCACCAATTCATAAACCTTATTGGATTGTATACAATTAAAAACTATGCCTGAAGAACAAAACAAAAAATCGTCAATGCTTTTTTCGATCACCCTGCTTATTGCCGCAATTATTGCTGGCGGTATAGTTACTTCCTTTTCACCTTTAGAATCACTCCGTCCATCCAAAAGTCAAAAAGAAGTGGAACGGCAGGTAGATGAGGAAAAGGTGCTTGCACGCCTGTGGCAAGACCCCTTTCAAGCCGTTGAAAGCGCTATAAAAGATGCGAATGCAAAGCGTCAGGAATTTGCCATTCCCTCAATAGGCAGTGCCGTTCGTGACTTTCAGGAGGATGAATTTGTACCGCCATTGACAATAGAAATACTTTGTAATGAAATAAGCAAAAAGCTATTCCGCGTTACTGTACAAGAGCCTATTAATACGATAGCCCGGCTCAACGAACTATTGATGATTCCTAATTTATATGATACTTTACTTGTAAAAAGGCCTGGTGTTGGTTTTCCCAAAAGTATAAACGATTTAGTCGATAAAACTAAAGGCTATAGAAATAAAGACTTTCATAATTTAAGCACGGACGAGCAACGTTATATAAAAAGGCTTAACCGTCTACTTTTAGAGGAAATTTACCCTAATGAGTCTCCGAAGGGTTTGAACCCAAAGATATTTACCTCTCAAGATAAAATTCAGAAGGTATTAATCTTGCCTGTTATGGTAACAGCCGGCCCCTATGCAGATCAAGCGGAAGAGCGATTAAGAACTCGATATGCCCTTCTTTCTGCGCTCCATATTGCCGGTTATAAACCACGAAATGCAACACATATAGGGGTATTCAAAGCACATATCGGCCAAGAAGTACGCTGTGTGCCATACGAGTGTTATATTCGGGATATACTGCATATTTATAAAACCCCACTGAAAAACCCTTATGATGCGGTTCTTGTTCTTTGGCTGGGGGATGAATATTTTTCGAAAAATCGATTGGAGGAAATGGTTTCAATAAAAAAAGATGTGGTTGAGTTAGTTGCGGAATCACTTACAACACCACCTACAACACCACCTACAACACCACTTACAACACCACCTACAACACCACCTACAGCATTACCTACAACAGCAGTTAAGTTTCTTGGACCTCAATACTCTTCAGGCCTTGCTGATATTTACGAACAGGTGTGTAACCGTACCGGGGGAACAATTAAGGAGGAAACAGAGTTTGCAATATATTCTCCATGGGCTAATGTAGATCGTGATCTTATAGCAAATTACTCTAATATACAAGGAACTGCATCCGCGTGGAGTATTGATAATTTTTCTAAAGCAAATATCTCCTTTACACCTACCCTTCATGATTACTCACAATTGACTGATGTATTGGTTGAAGAATTGACTCGACGAGGTGTTAATTTATCAAATAATAGCGACGAGCATATTGTGATTATTAGTGAGTGGGACGCCTTTTATGGGCGTGCAGTACAGAGTTCTTTTGCTAGGTCTGTACAAAAACATCGTGAAAAGACTCGTTCAAGCAATACCCACGAAAGTGATAATAAACCCTGGTCAGAACGCGTTCACTCTATAGCCTATATGAGCGGTATTGATGGCAAGCTGCCTAACATGGAACTTGATACTTCCGCTGTAAACAATGCCGGTAGTAATCAGAAGAATAATTCACCAACCGATTTTGATAAGCTTATTCACAAATTCGAGCAACCTCAGGGGCGTGACCAATATGATTATATGCAGCGTTTTCCAGAGAAAGTAAAAAATACTGTAAGAAATCCTAATAAAATTCGTGCGATTGGCGTAATGGGTGTCGATGTATATGATAAATTGTTGATATTACGAGCGCTCCATAACGAATTTCCTAACGCCCTCTTCTTTACCACAGACCTTGACGCCCGTCTCTGGCATCATACAGAATTAACTTTTACAAGGAACCTGATTGTCGCTTCGAGTTATGGACTGCAATTAGACGATATGTGGCAACAAGATATCCCACCCTTCAGGTCAACCTATCAAACATCCGTCTTTGTTGCCACGTTGCAGGCGTTGGATGTTTGTAAAAAAGATTTAAGTAAGATACAACCTCGCATCTTTGAAATTGGAAGGCGCGGGGCTTATGATTTAAGTTTAGACAAGGAGATGGATTTTCATCCTGATCGTCCTCATCAGTGGAATAATAGAGAAGGACTGTTTGCCAGAATCTCGTATTTGCTTGGCTTGTTTATTCTCCCATGCCTATTCATAAGTGGCATATTTCATTGTGTATTCTGGAATCAAAAGACATACTCGAAACGGTACTGGATAATATACGTATTTATCGGGATAGTTATTTTTACAGCTTTCGTTGTAATAACAAAACGTGACCATACGTGGCGTGAATTCTTTAATAGGGAAATAGGTTCTCTGATATACCTATTCCTTCCCCCTGTACTCATAATAAGTTGTTTTATCTGGCCTTTTTTACCTGAACAAAAAGATACTGAAAATTCTCTATGCTTTTGTTTCTGGAAATGTTTCTGGAAATGGTTTTGGATTGCATGGGTGGTATGTTTTGCGCTTTTTGCTGCGTTTGCAATGGCATCGTCACTCAGTGGTGATGGTGAACCTATAAAGTTTTTTGACAGTATTAGTCTTTGGCCTACAGAATTAATTAGACTATTTAATGGATTTCTTGCTACATACTTTTTCTTCCTTTCCTGTCAACACGTTAAACGCAATAACAAAGAAATAACAAATATGGTATCAAAGCAAAATAGGAAGGATTTTTACACTGATCTTAACCAAACGTGGAATACTTTTATAAAAAACAACGAACCGTTGAACTGGAAGAGATGTTTAATTATCGGAGGGATTACCGTGGTGCATCTTGGTATTGGGTTTTATTTTATATATACTAATGGAAAGCCATTAATACCCGGTCGCGGTAGTCTCTGTTTTGTTTTAGATACAACTATTTTGATATTCAGCCTTTTACTTATGTATTTTCTTTTTTGGCACGTTGTTTTTAGTACTTCCAAGTGTCGGGTATTAATAAAAGATTTAATGATAAATAAAGACAAATTTACCGATGCGTATTGTCATTCCTTTATAAATATTATTGCTAAGAAGACGGAAGTAGAAGCAAAGATGATTAAGTACCCGTTTGTCTTGTTACTTGTCTTATGTGTTGCACGCTATAATTTCATAGATAATTGGAGATGGACAGCGCCTCTGGCCGTTCTCACGGTGCTATCTATATTGATTGTGCTGTGTACTGCAATAATGCTATTCCGAGAGGCAAAAATAGCCCGCCAGAAGATTGTTGACCGATTAAATGGTACGGTGGTGAAATTGATGGAAGATAAACAAAACAAAAATGAGTCAGAAATCAAGCGATTCGAACGAAAGATTGAGTTTGTAAAATTTATACTAGAGGATATTCAGCATACAAAAAACGGGGCGTTTGCACCATTGAGCGGTAATCCCATATTATTCGCCTCTCTTACACCCATTGGTGGCATGGGAATAATTAGTTTACTGGAAAATTTATTTCGGTAATGTAGTTGTGCGGATGATGAAATAAGCCCAACAATTCCCAAGAGAACACAAGCAATCTGGAGGGTGTCGTTTTGTTACTGGAACCCGCAATAGGCAGGCAAGCCGGTACCGTTCGGGTTAAGGAAAATGTGACCCAAACCCGATTAACCAATGGTATTCTAGCGATTAACACGCCCCAAAGGGCGGTTGCTGATGAATAAACGCAACAAGGAGAACGTCAAATGTGTACAAAAGAGAGAATGGCGTTTTTAGTGATACATGGCATTGGTGAGCAGAATCCGTTTGAGACGCTGGATTCTTTTGTGCGGAATTTTTGGAAGATGTTGAAGAAAAACAACCCCGGTAGCGATATTGCCATCAAGCACTCGATACAACGGGTGTATTTCCAATTTTTTGTAAAATGTTGTTTGATAGCTCAAACCTTCAGGTTTGATGGCTGTTGCGCTTAATTCTTTTGATATTTTGCGTACGTTTATTTTCACAAACTACTCTTACTCGTTGGTTGTAACCGTTCAGCCCCCCCCCTTGTTCGTACTAAGGTTTTTTCTAGGCAAAAGGGTGTGATATAAGGCATCACGGAAGAATTGATGGGGAGCATTCGCGATTTATTCCCAAAAAGGTAATTGCCCGCAGGCTGAGCTATGGTACCCGCACAATACAGGGAAGTCGTTCTTTAGCATTGTTGGCAAGCGTTATTGAAACCTGCCGAAAACGCAAGGCATCACCATGGGCTTATTTGGCTGAGGTGATCTCTATACGACGAAAAGGTGGAACTGTTCCATCTCTTCCTTGCATGACTTAAAAAAAAAGGAGGGGACTGAACGGTTACGGCCTGCCTGCTGAAAAAGAAAAGTATCAACGAATAGCCGACGCGATAGACGATGTTCAGGAGGGCGCATTCCAGCCCTTGCTCCAGCAACCGCTCTTTCAGGCAATATTGATCCCATTCAGCGCAGGCGGTATAGAGTTGCTTAACCATTTTGTTAAATGGTAAAATGGATGAAAAGGGTTTTGGCGTGTTAGCCCCGCTAAACTTGCCTTAGCAACGAACGATTTTAATAAGGAGATAGTTGTGAACGATCTTGAGGTAATCAGGCGAATTGAGGCGAAGCTTGAGTTTCCGTTGAAAAAGGTTGCTCTGGAAGAGATTGAAAAGACGGCAGAATGGCCGTCAAAGGTCTTTGCCGTGGATGATAACGGCAACGTCGTCGGGTTGCAGTTGGATGGATATGCCGTCTCCCTTGACGCCGAATTGGCAGACTTGAGCCATCTGACAATGCTTGTCTTAAGGGATGCGCACCTGGAAAGACCGGATGTCTTAAAAACACTGAAGGGGTTGACTTTGCTCAACCTGTGCGACACACAGGCCGCAGACCTCTCTTTCCTAAAGGAGTTGAAGGGGCTGACTTCGCTCGGCCTGTCTGAAACACAGGTCACCGACCTCTCTTTCCTGAAGGAGTTGAAGGGGCTGACTTTGCTCGACCTGTCTGGAACACAGGCCACCGACCTCTCTTTCCTGAAGGAGTTGAGGGGGCTGGCTTCGCTCAACATAGCCGGGACAAAAGCCACCGACCTCTCTTTCCTGAAGGAGTTGAGGGGGCTGGCTTCGCTCAACATAGCCGGGACAAAAGCCACCGACCTCTCTTTCCTGAAGGAGTTGAAGGGTCTGACTTCGCTCGACCTGTCTAGAACACAGGCAGCCGACCTCTCTTTCCTGAAGGAGTTGAAGGGGCTAACTTCACTCTACCTGCGCAAAACAAAGACAACAGACCTCTCTTTCCTAAAGGAGTTGAAGGGGCTGACTTCACTCGACCTGTTTGAAACACAAGCCACCGACCTCTCTTTCCTGAAGGAGTTGAAGGGGCTGACTTCGCTCTACCTGTACCTGTTCGGAACAAATGCCACTGACCTCTCTTTCCTGAAGGAGTTGAAGGGGCTGACTTCGCTCGACCTGTTTGGAACACAAGTCACCGACCTCTCTTTCCTGAAGTGTGCTGGTTCACCGTGAATTGGAATTTTCAAATGTAAAATAAGCTACTAAAGCTGGGGCTTTGCCCCAGACCCCAGGGTTTATTTTAGGCATAAGAGGAACTCTGGTTCGTCATTCTTTGGTTGTGAGTGA
>CAYHFB010000196.1:2340-7103 GCA_964355695.1 uncultured candidatus Brocadiaceae bacterium | reverse complement strand
CTATCCCAATATATTTCCTGTTAAGCTCCTTTGCGGCAACGGCAGTCGTTCCGCTGCCTACAAATGGGTCAAGAACAACGTCGTATGGTTTTGAAAGTAACTTTACCAATTCTCTTATAATGTGTAAGGGATATATTGCGGGGTGCCCGCTGTCCCTTGTTGTTTCAACGGCGCATTCTATTACGTCCCTCTTAAGCGGCTCCCCTCTGATTTTTATAATGGTAAATCCTTTTTTCAAAAGCTGGTATTTCCGCCCGCCGCTTTGGCCGCCATAAGGCTCGGAATGTATACCCTTTATTTTCATCCTGAAACCTTCAATCGTACCCAGCTTTACCTCTTCAATCACGTCCTGCAGTTCGCAGAGCGCCATCTTTTTTTGTTCCACCGTAATAGCCGAGTTTTCAATCAATTCAAAATATTTTCGCCCAACGTTCGCCCCATATTTTCTCGTCTTTACTTCATTGCTAATCAGGTAATCTTTCAGGCTGTAGTAATATTCACTGTTTTTGACGAAATGGAAAAAAGGTTCAACGCAATTGATAAGCTTCTTCTGATACCGCCTTGGCGTTGGATTTGATTTAACCCAAGTAATGCTGTTGACAAGTTTTACCGGACAAGCCTTGAGCGCCCTTAAGGCAAAGCTATACGGGATTAATTGCAAGCTACCGTCTAAATATTTATCACCTAAATTAAATACGATGCTTCCCTCATTGCTTAAAACACGAACGCATTCCGAAAAAACGTTGATCAGGTTATCGATGTACTCATCAACGGTTTTTTCACTGCCGACGCCGGTTCCATAATCTCTTTGCTTGAAATACGGAGGCGACGTGACGACCAGGTTTATGGCGCTACTGGGTATGGACTTTAAAACAGAAAGGCAGTCTCCCTGAATTATGCTGTCCAAATAACCTTCGTACCGAAGATTTTCAATGCTATGCCCGATGGCGGCGGCTTCTGATAATCCCTTGAGCCCTCTTTTTGCTGGAACTTTTTTGCGTTTGGATGGCATAGTATTGAACAAGCATAAACAGAATGAAAATTCCTATGCAATTAAAATCCAACTCGTCCCAAAGCTCCAGTCTGGGAACGGGATTGCAGCAAAAGCCCTGCTTTGAGTAAAAAATGAGGCACACAGCGGAAGCTGGAACTTCCGGTACTGGCACATTCCCAAGCTGGAGCTTGGTAACGAGACAACCCCGGAGGGGTGAAATATTAATAGCTAAAACGCTCAATTACGATAAAGATACAGAGGAGCGATATAATATGCCGCTCCTCACGGAGCTTTTCTGTGTTTTTCAAAACACTAAAGTGTTACCGGATTTCCAACATCAGCGGCCTTGCTATACTCGGTTTACGTCAACCCCATCTTCTTTCTCACATCGGCCATAGTGTTTTCCGCAATCGCCTTGCATTTCTTTGCGCACGAACGTAAGAGGTCTGTCAGATAACCCTGATCGTGTATTAAGCTCTCGTATTTTTCACGGATCGGGTTAAGCGCGGCAACAACGTTCTCCGTTAGTATCTTCTTACACTCGACACAGCCGATTGCGGCAGTACGGCATTCGGCATTGACGCGATCAATCTGCTCTTTTTGGGAAAAATGTTTGTGCAGGGTAAATAAGTTGCAGATATCCGGGTTGCCAGGGTCCGTGCGCCTCTTTCGGTTTTCGTCGGTTACCGCGGTGGCGAGTTTCTTCCCTATAGATTCCGGTGTTTCCACGAGTGAGATGTAATTCCCCAGACTCTTGCTCATTTTGGTCTTGCCGTCAAGCCCCATAATTCGCGGTGCCTCTGAAAGGAGTTCCACGGGGTCGGGGAACGTCTCGCCGTAACGTTGGTTGAATTTCCGGGCTATTTCCCTGGCCAACTCAATGTGCTGCACCTGGTCTTCGCCCACCGGCACGGCCTCCCCTTTATAAAGCAGGATATCGGCGGCCTGCAAGACGGGGTAGGTGAGCAGGCCCGCGTTGATGTTTTCGCGGTGTTGTTTCGATTTGTCTTTAAACTGGGTCATCCGCTCCAAATGCCCCATCGGCGTCACCGAGTTCAATATCCAGGCGAGTTCCGTGTGTTCCGGCACGTGCGACTGGACAAAGATGATACACCGTTCGGGGTCAAGACCAGCGGCAATATTCACCGCTGCCGCGTTGAGGATGCGCCGCTGCATCTCCTCCGGCTTGTATTCGATGGTGACTGCATGGTAATCAACGATGCAAAAGAGACAATCGTACTGCTCGATCAACCGCACCCAGTTTTTAATAGCACCAAGGTAGTTGCCGATGTGTACGTCGCCACTGGGCTGTATTCCGCTAAATAACCGTTTTTTCATGGTTTTGTTTGATTTCTTTATTATATTGTGTATTTGCCCTTAATTGAAATTTATGCAGGCAGAATTAAGAAAGAGACACGATACAACACGTTTCTTTACAAGTGATTTATATCGGTTTATTTGTCAGTTTTATTCCAAGATCTTTACCTATTTTCCTTACAAGGTTATCATTGATTTCTGTGTGGCGAGGTACTGAAGATCGCTTGTTTTGATTTGGATTCCACCACCAGGAATGCCGACTACCTTCTCTGATAAATTCACAACCTTGATCCCGAAGATACTTCAGCAGTTCCTTTCTCTTCATAAAGACACGGTAATCTTTTCCTCTCGGTACCCCGTTCCTGCAGCAGTAATTGCATCGCAACGATTGAACTCCAAGGCTTCTTTTAATGTAAGCCGGAGACTTTCCATGAGTCCCTCATAAGTGTGTTCCTGGCAATTAACCCCAGGAATTTCTTCCACCCATCCAATCCACCAATTCTCCTGCTGCTTTACTACTGCGGTATATTCCGTAAGCATGACTTATCCTCCTTCCAAATATCGCTTTCCCCATCCCTATAAAACCTTGCAATCAAGCGAACGGTTCTGCACCCAGCAGGCGGCAAACTTCAATGCCGTCGTCTAAATCCTCCCAATGAATGGCAAAACCACCCGGCTCAGCAGACCACCTGGAGCATTGCTCCTGCGTTACGTTGGCGAGCCATTTCAACCATTCAACTTTATCTAGCGGCATACCAATTTCTCGGCCATCACTCAGGGAAACATAAAACATGCGCCTTGCAAAGCGAACACCGGTTGCACAAACTTGTTCTACGAGATCATTTGTTAAAGTGGACACTCCATGTCTCCAATAACTTTCCTGGATTTTGCAAGAAGAAAAAGCAGGGATTTGCACCGTGCCGCCGCAACCGAAACCACCTTTACAGAATCTTTGGCAACAGCTTTTTAATCCGATTTGCCGCTTCCTTGGTGTTCTTGATGCTGGGTACCAGCGCAAACCGCACGTATCCCTCACCGGGGTTGAGTCCGTTTGCCGTCATGTCGCTAATCCAGGCGCCCGGCGTCGTCACAATGGCGATCTCCGGCGAAAGAAGCTTTTTGGCGAAATCAACGGAGGTCATACCGTTCGGCACCTTCTGCCACAGATAAATCGTGGCTTCCGGGGTACAATCAGGCAGGCGTATCCTTCGGAATGCCTCTACCAGCACGTCCCTTTTGATACGGTACTCTTCCCGCATCTTTTCAACGTGGGTCTCGTCGCTGAGTGCGGCCACCGCGCCGTCCTGAATAAAGGTTGCCGTGCCGGAATCTACGTTCGTCTTTACCTTTTTAAATATGTCAATAATCCGCTTGTCGCCCGCCACCCAGCCGACGCGATAGCAAGTCATGGCGCTCCTCTTGGAAAAGGAATTAAATACAATAACCCCTTCTTTGGTAACTTCCAGGATACTGTGCGGAGGATCTTTAAAATATATCTCGCTGTATGCCTCGTCTGAGGCGATGATGATATTGTTCCTCTGCCCGAATTCAACGACTTCCTTTAAGTACGACAAAGGCGCAACTGCTCCACTGGGGCTATTAGGATAATTGATCCACAGTATCTTTGCCTTCTTACAGATTTCATCGGGGATCGACTTCAGGTCAATCAAAAATTTGTTTTCCGGAAGCAACGGCACATAATACGGCACGCCTTCCGCAAACAAGGTTCCCCGCGTATACGGCGGATAACCGGGGGTTGGGATGATCACAACATCGCCGGGATTAACCACTCCCTCGGGGAAATTAAACACCGCCTCTTTTGAGCCAATGGTGGATGATATTTCCGTACCCGGTTCCATACTCACGCCAAACCGCTTCTGCATCCACTCCGCAATGGCCTGCCGGAACCCAAGGGCGCCGATATAGCTTGGATAGCCGGATGACTTGCGGGCAACGATACCCTTCTGCGTCGCCTTCCGAACGACTTCCGGGGTGGGTACCGTTGGGTCTCCCACGCCGAAATCAATGGGGGCAATCCCCAATGCTTTTAGCTTCTCAACCTCTTTATCGACCTCTGCAAAGGCATAAGCGCCTATGGATTGTAACCTCTTTGATGCCGTAATCTCCACGAGAACATGTTTCCTTTCTCAGCAGTTCAATCTGCAAGACTAAAATTAGTTACGTAGCGCAAACCTTCAGGTTTGCTACGCGCTTTCAAATATCATCAAATTGTTTATCAAGTAGTTCCGTTTGAATCCTTAGATGCGTAATGGAGGCAGACAACTCTCCAAGAATGTCCTCTTTTTGGTTGCTGGAGAGCCTGGCTGCTTTTAATGCTTCAATATATTTAACGGCATTTAAACACTCCTGCTCCAATTCATCGTATAAGACAAACATATTCTCTGGATTAATTTTCAGTTTTTTCATTTTTCACCCTCTTTCTTGCCCTTTC
>CAYHFB010000196.1:0-2240 GCA_964355695.1 uncultured candidatus Brocadiaceae bacterium | reverse complement strand
TACTTCTTCGCCGGATCCGTAACCACCGGCTTAATAGGGCTTCTCTTCGCCGTCGTCTCGCTGATTTCTATCTCAAGCACGTTTGTCTTGTTGAGCATCGCGTCAGTAAAAGGGATTTTCGGATTTTGCGGGGCGTATTTATCGGCAAGTTTCTGGAGGACATAGGCCTTCGCCTGAACGTCAGAAACCACCTTTATTCTTCCAAACATAATAACGGTGCGGTACGCCACAGAAGAAGCGCACGAGGGCTGCTTTACAATAACGTTCCTGACCTCTTCCACCTCAAAGCAAACATGAGGATTAATCCTGATGTTTTCCAGCTTCCTTCCCTCATTTGCACAATGGAGGAAAATCTTGCCGGACTCCTTTTCATACGTGAAATTTAAAGGGGTAATGTAGGGGATTTCATGCGCGCACGTACCCAGCCTGCCCACCATGGCGCTCGAAAGAATCTCTTCAATTTCGCTTTTGTCGGTAATTTCTTTATCTTTTCTTCTCACGGCGTATCGGAATTAAATCCTTCTTCCAACGGCTTCGGCCACCGGTTTTAATTCCTGCATCAGGCGATCAAATGCATCCAGGTCTATCGTCTGCGGGCCATCGACAAACGACTTTTCAGGGTCCGGATGGGTTTCAACCAGCAAACCGTCGCAGCCCACAGCCACGGCGCCTTTGCACATTGGATTAACGAGGCTTCTCTTCCCCGTACCATGGCTCGGATCCACCATAACAGGCAGGTGCGTCATTTCTTTCAACTGCGGCACAATGCTCAACGACAGGGTGAAACGGGTAAACGTCTCAAAGGTACGGATACCCCGTTCGCACAAAATAACGTTCGGATTGTTTTGCGCCAGGATATATTCCGCCGCCAGGAGGAATTCCTCAATCGTGGCAGACATACCGCGTTTGAGAATGACGGGTTTGCCCGCTTCTCCAACGGCGCGCAGGAGTAAAAAGTTCTGCATGTTTCGCGTGCCTACCTGCAGGATGTCGGAGTATTTGCTGACGAGCTTTACGTGCTCCGGCGTCAACACCTCGGTCACAATAGGCAATCCAGACGCCTCACGTGCGCGGGCAAGATGCACAAGGCCTTCTTCCTGAAGACCCTGGAAGGTATAAGGGTTGCTCCTGGGCTTGAATGCGCCGCCGCGTAACGCCGTGCCGCCTGCGTCGCGCACCCGCTTGGCGATCTCGACAATCTGTTCCTTGCTTTCTATAGCGCACGGCCCGGCGATGACGGCGATCTGATTTCCGCCGATCGTCTTGCCGTTGCCTAGATTAATAACCGTCTTAAAATCTTTTCCTTCTTTACTGGCCAATTTATAAGGCGCAAGGATAGGTACGCTCTTTTCCACGCCGGGCAGCACGTCCCAGAAATCTGCAGGAACCACCCGTTCATCCCCAATCACCGCAATCACGTTTCGGCTCGTTCCCTGCAAGAGAACCCCTTTTAATCCTATCGATTCAATCCTTTCAAGAACGTGATCGATATCCTTCTTTGTTGCATCTGGCTTCATTACGATAATCATCAGGCACACCCTCCGCCGGTTATGGACAAAAAAAAACCCTAAAACAATAAGTTTTAAGGCAATATAAACAATAATTTTTTGTTATAAAACCCTATAACCATCCTCTTTTATAATAGTAGCTAAAGTAACAAAAAACCGAAAACCATTTCATAATCAAATTACCCCACCATGTTTAACGAAATACCACAGACTTTTTAGAAACCAACCCCCTCGCGTTTCCTTCATGAGCAAGGAGATTTTACGTGATAAACAACATTTCCTGGCGTTACGGTGGCTATTTTGCACTAAGAGTCTACATAACCTGGTATTTGTTGTCAAGGGTAATTTTAACCTGGCTGAAATCCCGGACCATTAAAACATTTGGAACCGCAGGTTCAGAGGAATCAATTTCCGTTCCTCTGATAGAAATAAAGAAAATGCACTTCTCTCTCCATGAAAAAACCGGAATAATCACTAATTAAGGTGACCCATACAGCGTTCACTGATTAATTCAGACAAAATCCAGCATTGATTGGCATTTACCGTTTTCTCCCACCTGGAATCCCTTTCGTAACCGTGGGCAAAAGGGAGAAGATCAGGTTGCGGCGTAGACGCGCAGCGCCGGTTAGCTCGGCGTTAGGCTCTGTCCGTTAAACAGAAAGGAATTTGAGAATGCCCGGCTTAAAATAATCGGGTGTTATGTCAGCAAAGTGGTTAAAGAAGGGCTTTTCG
>CAYHFB010000195.1:0-7104 GCA_964355695.1 uncultured candidatus Brocadiaceae bacterium | reverse complement strand
GCGTAGAATTATGGAGGCCTTTAGTCCATTTGCAATGGTAACCCCTTTTAATCAATGGAAACCATTGCGTCAGGTCTCCACTTTACAACGCTACCAAATAGTTATTTCCACTTCGACGTTATTGGGGGTGGGGATACCCCGTGTTTGCGTCGTACTTATGTCGTACCTTGTGGTAAAAGCATACCAAAACAGATAAAACCACACAAGAATTAAATTCCCTTGAATGCCTTGAAAAGACTGATAGAATCGAAGATTATTAAAATACAACACAAGGGACAAAGACAGGTGGAAATGACCTGTAAATAATCAGGGAATATGAATGGGAAAATTATTTCTGACGGGTATTGGCCCGGTAGCTCCTGTCGGTATAGGAAAGGGTCCATTCTGGAATTCGATAGTAAGCGGGGTTTCCGGCGTCAAAAGAGTCACAAAGGTTTCAACCCTGTCCGAAGGGTATTATTGCGGCGAGGTGAGCAATTTCAACTTTGACGAATACGTAAGCGACGGAAGGTTTCGGCGCGTTGCGGATGTATCAAAATATGCGATTGCTGCCGTAAGTCTTGCAATACAAGACGCAGGCTGCAGGGACGTCAGCGGCAGCGATACCTCGCTGGTAGTGGGCATAACTCACGGGGCTTTAAACTATGCGCAGACGTTCCACCGGTCTCTCGTAAAAGAAGGCGCAGACGATGTTAGCCCGATACATTTTTCAGAGTCGGTACTGAACGCACCTGCCGGGAATACGTCCATCGGCTTTGGCATTAAAGGCCCGGTGCAGACGCTCGTTGGCGGCGCCACTACTGCTCTGAAGGCCGTAATGCTTGCATGTCAAATGCTGGAAAACGGCGTGGTTGATAAATCAATTGTTCTTTCCGCGGATGAAATAAATGAATTTACCTTGTACTGTTATTCACGGTTGGGCGTCAATACACTCGCCGAAGGTTCGGGAGCGATCCTGATTGAAAAAGAGGCTGATATAAAAGAAAAAGCTCCTTATTGTTATATATCAGGCATGGCCTCTCAGTGCAATCCTTCCAATCCCGATGCGTCATTAACGGATGTAATGAATAGGTGCCTGGAAAAGGCCAGCCTGCGCTTTAAAGATATTTCCCTTGTCATGACGGATTCCCTCGTAAACGCCCAACCGTACATGGATACTATACCTACCGGATGTATAATCCCCCTTACAGGAAATGCATTTTCACTCACAACGATGTGGCATATAATAGTATCTTCACTTGTTATAAAAAATGGTACAATACCAAAGTCCGTTCTCAAAAATGCCTTTCCAACGCATGACGCCATACGGAACGTAATGATTTGTTCTAAAGAGGAAGAAGGAATGGCGGCTGCCATAATTTTGTCGAAATGGTAACCTATCGTTTTCCCACCGCTCGCGCAGTGGGCTACGGTTGTGTTGCCCCTAACGGGGCATGACAAAGACACCCCATCGGGGTGTAACAACAGTAGCCCACTGCGTAAGCGGTGGGTAAAAGGATACGCCTGTTGTTTTAGCCCCGTAGGGGCGGCACTACCCGGATAAGCAGCATAGACGCGGGTGCCGCGATGGACAGACCCTGTTCATCCATGCCCGTTCGTAAAAATCGTGTAATTCATGCCTTTTGTAGTTAAACGTTTTTTGGTTGCGGCTTTGCCGCGCTCTGAATATGAATCTTCCCAACATGAAGTCGGTGCTAAGCGACTCCCTTGCCCAGAAATTCCTTGTAGAACGGCTTATGCGGTTTATCAATGAAAAAGGCATCGCTGGCCTTCTTTTATCCATGCGGCGTTTTACCCTGGAGGAGGCGATGGACGCTTTCCAGCAAAAACTGGGTTATAAGCTCCGGGACGGAATAAGGCGCAGAATGGCTATGGTAATAATTGATCTGTTGCACGAATGTGAGTACGTGGAGAAGAAAGATGGGGTTTATGTATGGGTGGGGGGGAGAGAGGTAGAGACGAAACTGTCCGCTGACGATCACAAAATAGTAAAAGACACGTTTAAAGGGCAGGTTGATTTCTTTGAAAGATGCATCATGTATGCGGATACGTTTTTGAGCGGTAGTCCGCCTCTCTACAGTTTTGACAGCAATACAACGGAGATATGGGAAGAGTTTCTGGGGAACAGCGAATTCACCTTCGCACGCTCAGTCTTGATAAGCCTGTTGTTTTCCGGGAGAAGTGATAACGTGAGCGTGCTGACCCTTTGTTATGGTCCGGGCTTTGATATCCTCCAAATGCAGGAACAGTACGATATAAAAATAACCGCCGTGGATTTCAAAGACATTTTTCAAAACCAGGCCTCTCGCAGGATACCCAACCCGGAATCAGTGAAATGGGTCAAGTCTGAGCTATGGAAAGGATTTGGAACCCCCTTGCCGTTTGCCGATAACACCTTTGATAGGGTGTTTTTTGCATGCGCGGACCCCTATATTCCTGCGGAGTCGCGCGAGTACGTATACAGAGACATATTCAGGGCGCTGAAACCTGGAGGCGCACTCGGCATTTTAACGCGCAGTTATCCTGACGCGGAGAGGAAATACGTAAAGGACGTTTTGGTAAGAAGGGGAACCCTTTGTCATGATTTTGCCGAAAGTGTTTGTGAGGGCTGGCGCGGATTTTACCCCGCACAGGAATCCATAGACCTTTTCAAATCAATCGGGTTTTGTATCAATACGATCATGTTGAATGCCGCTCTATGGAGGCTTGACAAACCATGAACGGCCTGAAGAATACGGTGGTTGTCAGTGGAATCGGTATTATTACCCCCCTTAACCCTTTTATGAAAGCAGATGACTTCTGGGATGCATTGTGTTCCGGTGAGGATGCCATTAAACGGGCTTCGCCGCCGATGCTTGACCTCAACCGTACGTGGCTTATGGCAGGCATAGAGCAATCGTGCTTCCCGCCCGACGTAAGCGTGGAAGACAAATTCCAATATATCGCAGAAGAGGCGCTGGCAATGGCTATAAAGGATGCATATCTCCCGGAATACCGAAACGCCGGTATTTCCGTCGGCACGGTGCTGGGGAACGTGCTTGCCAAGGAAAGGCGTTTGATAGAAGGCAAGAAACAAAAGGGAAACGATAACGGTGGCAGTAACAAAGAATCTCTTTCGTTCATAGCCTCACATCTTGCCGCGAAGCATGCCCTGAATGGGCCGAATATCACGGTTTCCACGGCCTGCGCTTCCGGTACTGATGCAATAGGAATAGCGGCGAGAAAAATAACGGCTGGTAAGGCCGACATCATGTTCGCCGGTGGAGTGGACGTCCTCAGCGACTTCGCCCTTTTGGGTTTTCATTCGCTCCAGGCGTTAACGGAGGAAAAGGTCAGGCCTTTTGATAAGAAGAGGAGCGGTCTTGCCCTCGGTGAAGGCGCTGCCTTTGTCGTTCTTGAGTCTGAAACGCACGCTAGCCGGAGAGGGGCGAAGGTATACGGAAAAGTGGTAGGTTATGCCTCGCGCGCCGACGCCAATCATCTAACGGGTCCACATCGGGAAGGCCGTGGTCTTGCAGACGCAATATGTCAGGCAATGGCAGAGGAAAATCTTAAACAAACCGGGGTTGATTATATCAATGCACATGGAACCGGTACCCTATATAATGACCTGATGGAAACAAAAGCAATTAAAAAGGTATTTGGAAAAAACGCGTACAGCATTCCAATAAGCTCAACCAAGTCGATGTTAGGCCATGCATTTGGCGCGTCGGGCGCGATTGAGTCTATCTGCTGCCTGCTTGCCATTAAAAACAACGTGGTTCCTCCTACCATCAATTTCTCTGAAAGCGACCCTGCGTGTGACCTTGATTACGTGCCGAACATATCCAGACGCCATAAGGTGCGCACTGCTATGTCGCTGTCTGCCGGTTTTGGAGGGCAAAACGCAGCAATTCTGTTTTCTGAACCATGAGACCGGTAATTACGGGGAAAATCAAAATAAGCAGCAGCGCTATTGACCAGGCCTTAACAAGGCTGAAGGATACGATCAGGCAAATGCGGTTCCTTAACAAGCTGGAGCAATTGGCAATAATATCCGTCGGCATTATACTGGATGAGGCGGGAATAAGCGTCCCCGTTGGAAACGCCGACGTCGGCCTTTTCGTCGGTATTGATGACGCTATTGAAGACCTCAAGGATGAGTATTTCAACGGTATCTTAAATGATGGTATCCTTGGCGCCAGCCCATTGCTCTTTCCCTTTACCACGCCTAATTCCCTGGCAGCGCAGGTATCTATCGCTTTTGATATCAGGGGGGAGAGTGTTACTATCCCCGTAAAAAGTTCATACCGCAATGTCATAGAATATGCAAGTGAATGCATTACGGAAAGGCATACTAAAATTGCAATTGCAGGGGGAATCCTTTTACAGGATAAGAGATTGTCTATTGAAGAAGGGCGATACACGGCAGAGTTTTTTGTCCTGGAAGACGCCGGGAGTGCGGTAGAACGAGGGGCTACGGTGTATAGTCACGCGTGGGAAGAAGCGTATGAGACCCTTTGATTTGATCGACAGGCAACCGGCGGACAGCGCACAGGATATCCAGTGGGAACTACTGAGCGAAACGGTACGGTATGCTTACGATAAATCGCCTTATTACCGAAAAAAGTTTGACACCCTTGGTTTGCGTCCGTCACCTATCAACGACAAAGAAGGCGTCAATGAACTGCCTTTTACTTGCAGAGAAGACCTTCAAGGCGATAATTGGGCGTTTCTTGCCGTTCCACGACAAGAGGTTGCGGAGATCGTTTCCACTACGGGTACAACGGGCGCCCCTGTCTTTATTGCCCTCACGCACAACGACCTTGAAAGGCTGGCAAGCAACGAGGAGCGGTGCTTCCGGTATGTGGGTGTGGAAAAAGGTGACGTGTTTCACATTGCCGTCACCGGTGATAACCTTTTTATTGCCGGCATTGCTTACTACAGAGGACTGATAAAATCAGGGGCTACCGTGGTAAGGGTTGGGTCTCAGAATGCCTTACGGCATCTCGACCTGATAAAGAGATTGAAGCCGACGGGAATTGTCGCCGTCCCTTCACTTATCGCCCAGAAACTGTGCCGTACTGATGAAAATGGCGTCTCGTTGAAAGAATGTGGAATAGAAAAGATTGTCCTGATCGGTGACAGCATAAGGAATACGGACTTCAGCTCCAACCCTCTCGGCGATTTAATCGAAAATGCGTTTGGCAAGACGTGTTACTCTACCTACGGAATCACAGAGGCGCAAACGTCCTTCTGCGAATGCCGGATACATCAGGGGCTTCACAGCCATCCTGACTTTATTCTGGTGGAAATCGTGGACGATAACGGCAATACGCTTTCCGACGGGGAGATTGGGGAACTGGTTCTAACCCCGCTGCAAATAGAAGGAATGCCCTTACTACGGTATAAAACGGGAGACGTCACTTTTAAAATATCAGCGCCTT
The DNA here is from genome assembly GCA_964355695.1 of uncultured candidatus Brocadiaceae bacterium. Taxonomy (GTDB): domain Bacteria; phylum Planctomycetota; class Brocadiia; order Brocadiales; family Brocadiaceae; genus JACVXV01. Next base: position 1,678 of record CAYHFB010000195.1, on the reverse strand, counting down.
GCCCGTGTGGAAGAAACTCCGTGCGCATCGGCCCGATACTGGGAAGGAAACATCACAAACTGAAGGTTCGGGGCGTTACTCTATTTCCACAAACCATAGGAAATGCGCTTTTCAGTGTAAAGGGCGTGGTTAATTACCAAATTGAGGCTTACACGGGCGATGACCATACGGACAATATCATTATCAGGGTCGGTTCCTACAACAACAACGGGGGTTTTCTGGCCTCGTTGCATGAGGCGCTCCGGGCAAACGCCAGGGTAACGCCTACGGTGGAACTTGAGCATCCCGCAGAGATAGAAAAAAGACTTTTTGAAGGGGGGAGCCGGAAGGCCATCACCTTCAAGGACAGGAGGTTTAAGTTGTATGAATAATACTACAGACATAGTGCATAAGCTTGGTTTTGCGGACGATGAGATCGCACAATGCCTTGATAAAAAAGGGTTGCTCTCCATAGAACTGGAGTTTACCAGGAAGTGTAACCTGAGATGCCTTTATTGCTATTCGAGCGCCGGAGAAGCCGTTGAGAATGAATTGGGACTTGATGAACTAAAGGCGGTCGTCTCCCAGGCCAGGGACCTGGGCGCCAGGAAAATAATCCTTTTGGGCGGCGGAGAACCGTTGCTCTACCATGGAGTAATGGATGTAGTGGATTACATACATTCACTCGGATTGCAACAGGTGCTATTTACCAACGGCACCCTCATTACCCGGGAGATCGCGCAATTTCTCTTCAAAAAGAATGTTTCTGTGATTATGAAGAGTAATAGCATGATATCCGAGGTTCAGGATTTACTTGCGGGCGCAAAGGGCGTCTTTCAGAGCATAAGAAAGGGCTTGCAACTCCTGAAGGATACCGGTTATCCGGATAATAACGTATCATTAGGGATACAAACGATCATCTGCCGTCAGAACATTGCCGAGTTGCCGTCCCTGTGGACGTGGGCGCGGGAAAATCGCATTATTCCTTATTTCGAGATATTGACTTACCAGGGAAGGGCAAAGGATAATGCTGGCCTGGAGGTGTCTGTCCCTGAAATTAAGGCGCTCTTTGACCGTTTGGCGACAATCGACAAGGAAAAGTTCGGTATCCTCTGGAAATCACATCCGACGATTGCGGCCTTCTCGTGCAAGCGGCATTTCTACAGTTGTCTTATTAATTCCCGTGGGTACGTACAACCGTGTCCGGGGATAGATATGTTTATTGGAAACATCAGGGAAAAGCCATTGCGGGAGATACTCGAGACAAGCGCAGTAATTACGGACCTGAGAAACGTCTATGAAAAAATCGAAGGCCCCTGCAAGACGTGCGAACACCGCCAGGAATGCTATGGATGCAGAGGGAACGCATACCAAATTACCGGCAATTATTTATCGTCTGACCCAACGTGCTGGCGACTGAAGAAAGGCGCCGGATAAAAATCCCCTTACGGGTTTGGGTTTATCGCTCGACTGTATAGGAATTTCGCAGGGACACGGCGCCCGTGTCCCTGTGTGCAAAAAAATCGCCGTATGCCTAATTCACCGGTAGCGCAGGCGTCTCGCCTGCTGTTTTTTTAATGCAGGCGGGACGCCTGCGCTACAAATGCTGTCGCCGTAAGCCTCATTTAGCTACAAAGGTTTATACGGGTGCATTCCCACTTTCTTGTAAATAGGTATTTTGTCCCGTAGGGACAGATGG
>CAYHFB010000194.1:0-7216 GCA_964355695.1 uncultured candidatus Brocadiaceae bacterium | reverse complement strand
CGCTGCCGCTCTGCGAGATAACCGATTGGCCAACTGTCGAACATCGCGCGGTGGCAAAAGGCATTTTGACCGACAAAGTCCGCTTGGACAGACGCAAAATAGGCTTGAACGCGTCAATAAACTTCTTGGTGGATTTCGCGGACAAAGAAACTCGGGCTTATCTACTGGAGAACTCACAGATTTTTGAAATAATTGACCGCACAAAAATCGCCAAGGAAGTGGAAGTCAACCCTATGCCATACAGCCTCAGTAAATTCATGTATTATTTGATAAACGCGGTAGGGTGCCTTGAGCAGCAAAAAGGCGCGGCATGAATTTCAAGAGGAAACTCCCCTGAGGAAGTATCAATCGGGCCTGAACGGACAGATTGAGTTAGAGCCTGAGGAGCTTGTCACTTTCCGCACCCAATCCGGGAAAACTTATGACTTCGCTTTTAAAAGTGGGGCTATACGCCACGCCGTCCATAAACGGCAGACTTCTGAATACCGGCTTCAAAACAGCTCTTGTCAGAGACTTTTCTAGTAAACCTTTTAACATGTCCGTTGAAAAAGAAAAAAATGTCAGATTTCGACAAATACCTCAGCAAGGAAAAAGGATGAACGCAATATTAGGAATACATGACGGCCACGACGCCTCCGCGGCCCTTATGATCAACGGCGAAATCATCGCCGCGGCCCAGGAGGAAAGATTCACCGGGCTAAAAGGCGATTACGGCTATCCGAAAGAGTCTGTGAATTTCTGCCTTGATTTTGCCGGCATAAAATCAAAAGACCTTGCCTGTGTCGCCCTTTCCAGCAAAGTGTCCAATCCTGTTCTCGCTTATATAAAAAGGAACGCAAATTTTTCTGTTGCCGACTGGATCACAGAGCAGGAAAAATTCTGGAAACCAAAGATATTTGAGGGCCAAAAAATAAATTATTTTGACATCTACAAAAACAAGCCCTATAAGTTTGACAAATATTATAATTTTGACGGAATCATCTCCGGTTACATGACGGTCGCGGAGATAGAGGAGTTTCTGAAAAGGCGCCTTTCTTTCATAACAAAAGAGCTCGGAGTTCCGGAAGAAACAATATATGTCACAAATCATGAGACGAACCATAAATGTTACGCTCTCTTCGGCTCAAGATTAAGGGGCGAGCCAGTATTAGTTCTAACAATTGAAGGAATTGGAGACGAGTACAACGCGACAGTGTCTGTTTATGAAAACGGCGAAATAAAAACTATCGCCACCATGAAAGAAAATCATCTTGCGCATCTCTATCAGTACACAACGCTGATCTTGGGAATGAAGCCTGCCCAGCATGAGTATAAAGTAATGGGCCTAGCACCTTACTCAAATGAATACGAAACTGCCAAAGCTTACAAGGTCTACAGGCAAATATTAAAAGTCGACGGGCTGGAGATTAAATTCGACAAAAAGCCCGCAGATCTGTTCTACAGCCTGAGAGACAGCCTGATGGACTGCCGTTTCGACGGCATCGCCGGTGGAATGCAAAAATGCCTTGAGGATGTCTTGTGCGAGTGGGTGACAAATTGCGTCACACACACCGGGATCAAAAAAGTTGTCATGGCTGGAGGAGTAGCGCAAAACATCAAAGCTCTAAAGTCAGTGAGCGAGCTGAGCTGCGTGGAGGATATTTTCGCCCCACCCGCAGCCGGAGACACCTCAAACAGTGTCGGAGCTTGTTATAACGCCGCCTACAAATTCTCGGGTAAATCTTACGCGGCGCATAAAGTAATATCCCCGATCAAGAATATTTATCTCGGCCCAGAATACAGCGAAGCAGAAGTCGAGAAATGTCTTGAGGCCGAAAATATCTATAAAGATTTTAAGGTCACCAAAAACACCAGCAACAGCGCTATAGCGCGCCTTTTAGCGGACGGCAAAATAATCGGCATGTGCAGAGGCAGAATGGAGTTTGGTCTCCGGGCCCTCGGCAACAGAACAATCATGGCTGACCCGTCAAATCCCCAAACGGTTGACAAAATCAACCAAAAAATAAAGTTCAGGGATTTTTGGATGCCTTTTACTCCGTCAATACTTGATTACAGAGCCAAAGATTACATCATAAATCCCAAGGGACTCTCCAGCCCTTTCATGACAATGGCCTTCCCGTCTGTTGAGAAAAACCGCGCTGATTTTCCGGCGGCAATGCATCCGGCAGACAAATCAGTTCGGCCGCAAATTGTCTCAGAAGACATGAATCCTAAATATTACGGTCTAATACAGGAGTTCGAGAAAATAACCGGCAGGGGAGTAATTTTAAATACCTCTTTGAATTTGCACGGCAAACCAGTTGTTTTAGGCCCGCCTGACGCTGTCTTCACGCTCAAGAATTCCGGTCTTGACGCGCTTGTTATTGAAGACTTCTTAATAGAGCGGAGGTAACATTAATTGCCAAAAGGGAGCGGCTGAATGAAATATTGCTCGAAATGTCTAATGCCCGACACCAAGCCTTATTTGGAATTTGATGAAAGCGGAGTATGCTCGGCATGCCGCGCCCACGAGAAAAAGAAAGATGCGGCGAACGGGATTGACTGGCGGCAAAGAGAAGCTGAGTTTGACGAGCTCATCGCCTGGACGCGCAAGCAAAAAGCAACTGTCTATGACGCGGCAGTTCCTGTAAGCGGAGGCAAAGACAGCATAACCCAAGTTCACAGGCTCCTTAAATACAATTTAAAAATCTTGGCCATAAATATTGACTACGGGATTAAAACTGATATTGGCGTTTACAACCTTAATCTGATCCCGCAAATGGGCGCGAATTTGATGATTTTCAGGCCAGAGCAAAGCCTTCATGTAAAACTTATCCGGCTTGGCCTTGAAGAGTTCGGCGATCCTGATTTGCTTAGCCACACGCTTTTGCACGCTTATCCGCTCAGAGTGGCAGCTTCGCTGGGAATTCCGCTATTTCTGCACGGGGAAAATTCCGCTTTTGAGTATGGGGGCGAGAAAGAGATCGCCGATAATTTTTATTTCACAAGAAAATGGTTCGAAAAATACGCCGCCAATAAAGGTTGCGGCGCGAAATTTATCTCGCAAAAATATAACACGCCGTTCGAGCTGCTAAAACAATACGATTATCCTGACGATATGAATTTAAGCCGTACTAAAGCCGTTTTTAGCAGTTATTACTTCCATTGGGATTCAGAAACCCACTTGAAGATCGCTCAAAAATACGGGTTTAAACAACTTGACGAGCCCCGCGAAGGCACTTACAGAACTTATGTCGGGATAGATGAAAAAATTAACCGTCTGCATCAGTACTTAAAAGTTCTTAAATTCGGTTATGGAAGAGCGACTGACCACGCCTGCGAGGATATAAGAAGCGGCAGGATATCCAGAGAAGAGGCAAAAACGCTGGTCAAACAATACGACTTACAGCCCCTCGGTCTGGAATATTCCAATGACATTTGCGCATACTTGGGTTATTCAAAAGACAGATTTAACGAGATAATTGAAAAATACAGAAACACACAAATATGGAGCTGGGGGACGGGCGGCAATAGGTTTATCCCCGGACATCTCTCGGAATAATAATCACAGGTCTTCAGGAGAACAGCTAAGATTATGTGCGGCATATGCGGCTATATGAGTTTTTCAGACGAGGCGCTTATCTCGCCTGAAACAATTTGCCGGATGACGGACGCGATTAAGCATCGCGGCCCGAATGACTCCGGCTGCGCCTTGTTTCAGGCCGGAACAGATCAGGCGCTTACGTTCAAAGAGCCTGGCGGGGCAAGCGGTTGTGGGAGAGTTGCGCTTGGTCACAGAAGACTCAGCATCATAGACCTCTCCTCGCTGGGCCATCAGCCATTGTCCTCGGCGGACGGAAACCTTTGGCTTTGTTTAAATGGAGAAATATACAATTATATTGAGTTGCGCGAAACGCTGGAGAGCTACGGCCGCCAGTTTCGCTCAAAAACCGACACCGAAGTGGCGCTGCAAGCTTATAAACAATGGGGCCCGGACTGTTTCAACCGATTCAACGGAATGTGGTCTGTCGCCTTATATGACCGCGAAAAAAATCAGATTATTCTCTCGCGCGACCGCTTCGGCAAAAAACCGCTTTATTATTATAAAAATGACAGGGTACTTGTCTTCTCTTCAGAAATAAAATCATTATTTCAATGCGCCGAAACGCCGCGCAAGCCCAATTTCAGAAAAATATACAATTATGCGGGGAGGCATTACCGTTACGTTGACTGGGACTGCGAATCTTTTTTCGAAGAAATAAACCAAGTTCCGCGAAGTTCGCTGATGATTATAAATGCGGATGGCAGCACAGACACGCGCGTTTATTGGAGTCTGCACAATGAGCCGCTGCTAACGGAAAGACACAGCGAGCGAGATCTGATTGAAATTCTCAAATGCCTCCTTGCTGACGCGGTAAAGATACGCCTCAGAAGCGATGTTCCTGTCGGAACGATGCTTAGCGGCGGCATCGACTCAGCATCAATAACGTGTCTGGCTGCTAATATTAATCCCGGCCTGCTGACTTTTTCAAGCGTCACAGGCGACGGCGTTTATGATGAAAGCGAATACATTCGAGAAGTGACAAACAGCGCCAATGTCAACGCCCATTATATTTATCCTCAGCCCTCGTCCCTTTTCTCCATTCTCCCTGAAATGCTGGATTTCCATGACGAGCCTGTTTGCACCCCGTCTTGGCTGAGTATTTACCAAATTATCCGCGAGATCGCTAAATTCAAAATTCCGGTTGTGTTGACAGGACATGGCGGCGATGAGCTTTTCGCCGGATATTGGGACCATTATCATTACAATTTTGCGGATATCCGAAACGACACGGGAGACGACACTTACGAACGCGAAATGTGGCTGGCAAATCACCGCAGAAATCCAGATGAATACATTAGAGAAAGATATTACATACAAAAACTCAATCAAGACAATGCTGTTGAAACGGAAAAATTCTCGAAATATACCAGCCTGCTGCGCCAAGAGCTTAAGCTGAAAGGAGACAGGCCGGAGTTTTCAAGCCCCTTCACAGGTAATTTATCAAGGCGTCTCTATCTTGAAATGATGTGTGAGACAATACCGGCAAGTTTGAGGGCGGAAGACAGAAACTGTATGGCGTTCTCTATTGAAAACCGTGCGCCTTTCTTGGACTACCGTTTAGCGGAATTCGCGTTCCGCCTCCCGAACAGGCTGAAAATTCGCGACGGGATAGGCAAATGGATACTCCGCGAGGCTATGCGCGGCATACTTCCTGAAAAAGTAATTTCAAGAAGAGACAAAGCAGGGCACAACCTTCCTTTTGATCGATGGATAAGAAATGAAAACCGCAAAGAGCTTGAAAATATGTTTGAAAACTCAAACTCTTTCGCAAATAGATATATCTATGACACACCAAAGACAAAAGAGCTTTTTAAAGCGCATTTGCGCGGAGAAAACCACTATATGTTCTTTTGGCAATATATCAATTTAACCATTTGGGCAGCTAAACATTTTCCACAATAGCCCTGATCTGATGAGTGGATAGGAAATTCGAGCCCCAATCCACTTCGACACACTACGCCCTGAACCCACTCTCGCCAAGTGCCACTTTGTGCTTACCCCCGACGACCATTAACTTCAGGTCAAAGACCGCTTATGTTCGGTTTTCAGAGAGATTTGATACGCGTAACAAGCGAAAAATGCACATTGCCTACAATACGGAATTGGCAGCCCACAACACGCCAGCGCCTGAACCACACCAATCCACTGACGGACACTGCATCAAAATCCGCCCTGCCGTGCTTTATGAAGCCCGCTATCCCGCAAATTGCTATTTCCTAATGAGTTGACATAAGATCCTGAGATCGCCTTCTCCGAATTTTTCCCTGCCATAAGGATCGGCCTCTATCCTGTCCAGGTCAAAATCTGTGCTGAAGCCGCCCGTAAGTCTTTTAAAGTTTCCGAAACCGCAGCCTGCCAGTTGTTTGGTAGCTTTATCCCAGCTTGTATGGCGGTAGGTAGCGCTCAAACCATCCATGATATGCACTATCTTGTTCCGGCTCACATTCATGGAGGTTAGGATATCTTCTATAAACCGCACCGGGATATTACGAAGCATGTGGACCGAGGCATCCCATAGGTCATAACTGATTCCGCCTTCGCCATCGGTATAAAACCAGAACCATCCGCCCTTTTTTAATATTCTCCCAGCTTCCTTTATTGCTTTCACTTCGTCGTCAAGGTGATGGAACACTCCGTTCTGTATGGCAAAATCGAAGGCGCTGTTTTTGAAACCGGTATCATACACACTCTTGTGCTTAAAAAGCGCCTCTTTGTCATATCCCATCTGTTTAGCGGCATTTTTGGCATACACGATACTTTTTTTACCATAATCTACGCCGAAGGCAAAACGCGCTCCACATTTTAATAGGGCTATGCAAAAATTACCGTTTCCGCAACCCAGATCTATGCACTTCTTACCTTTTATTGCTTTCTCCAGTTTGTTTACTTTTATCCTGCGGACATATCGCTCGACGTATTCTATATATTCCTTATGCCCATACCTATCCCATATCTCATTAAATAGTACGCGGTGTTTCTCCTCCCTTTTACGGCTTTTAGTTCCAATGATTTTCTTATCTTTATTGTTGATGAAAGCCGCATCCAGCATGCTGTCGAATTGCTCGACCGCTTTTGTAATAATATCTTTTGCCAGAAGATATGGGTGTATGTCCAATTTAGAATTAAATGCGACCTTCTCGTATCTTATGTTCATGACGACCAAAGTAATGACTTTTGCATACATAGTAAAAGGCGTATTCGCTGAATTATCCATTGCCTTCTTGAGCCTTCCGAGATCTTTAAGATAAACCTCCTTTCTCATTTCTCTCTATCCTTTCTTTATTGATAATTCATCCAGCCAACAGATAATACTGCCGTTATTGCCGGACTTCAGGTACTTCTTAAAATCCGCGACCTTGTCCTTGTCTACCGCATTAACAAACAATTTATTTTCATTGTTTAAGACAAGGGCTACCTTAAAACCCTCTCTCCTCATCCTCGAATTTAGTGAAGGCGCAAGGTAGAACCCCCATTCTTTAGCGGTAATGTCATATTTCTTTCCACTTTTTGCCGCAATCGAGACCATCTCATTAGCCCGGAGGCATAGCTTGCCAAAGTCATTTATAGTCGCTCCGCAATCTTCGAATTTCCTTGGTAATGTTTTAAAAACCGTCTTCATACGCCCTCCCCCCA
>CAYHFB010000193.1:0-7267 GCA_964355695.1 uncultured candidatus Brocadiaceae bacterium | reverse complement strand
TCCCTTAGCCAAAGCTCGATGCTCTGTAATGATTGTTTGACCACGTCCGATTTCATGTAATCGTTTGCGTCAAATTTAAACTTTATGCCGGAACGATAATTTCCGGCCTCTTCTTTTGTGTTGGTTACGACGCCAACAATCCCGGAAAGTGATTTCTTGTTTGAATCGTCAATCGAAAGCTCTATGAGCAGTTCACACCCCGTTTTGTAGCGGTGGTCTGACACAAAGGCCATGCCGTTTTGATTGAAGTCCATCCAGTTAACGATTTGAGGCTTTTGGAATATCTTTATGAAGCTGTGGCGCTTGACAGTAACGAACATATTGCCGTGTGCGTAACGGGTGGATGTGCGGCGGCTACTCTCCCTGTCTATGAGTGATTCAGTTTCGATGTTTGACGTCATAAGCACTACTACCTTTCCCCATTTGGTTCTCTAAAATGTTAAACACTTTTGAAGTTTTATTCCCCTGTACAAATAATTCTGACGGCAAAATCTATAAATTGTTTTTCAATATCAAATCCTATGCCCCGTTAGGGGCAACACCATAGTAGCCCACCGCTTGCGCAGTGTACACCCCGATGGGGTTGTTTGTCTCTCATTCATGATTTGATAACGTCAAGATGCAACTGGTAGGCGCGCTGATATTCGCCTTCTCCTTGCATGAGTGACGCGTGACTGCCGGTTTCTACAATGCGTCCGTTTTTTACGACTATGATTCTGTCACAATGCTGTATCGTGGACAGACGATGGGCGACGATGATGGTTGTTCTTCCTGTAATGAGGTTGTTGAGCGCATCTTGCACCAGTTTTTCAGATTCATAATCAAGGGACGATGTTGCTTCATCCAGGAGTAAGAGCGGGGAGTTTTTCAGTATGGCGCGGGCGATGGCGATCCGTTGCCGCTGTCCTCCTGATAACTTTACGCCCAACTCGCCTACCACCGTATCGTAGCCATTGGGGAGTTCCATAACAAAGTCGTGAATGTTGGCCGCCTTTGCCGCTGCCCAGACTTCCTCCATGGTGGCGTTTTTACGGCCATAGAGGATGTTTTCCTTGAGGCTGCGGTTGAAGAGGAAGGTCTGCTGGGTAACGATTGCCGCTTGTTCAAGGAGTGACTCACTCTTGATGTTCCGGATGTCTGTTCCATCAATCTCTACGCTGCCGACTACCGGGTCGTAAAAACGGAGGATCAGGTTGATGAGGCTGGATTTCCCCGCCCCGCTTTCACCTACGATGGCGACCACTTCCCCTTTGTGGATGGTGAGGTTGATGTCCTTTAATATAAAGTCATTGCTGCCGTCATACGAGAAGCTTACGTTGTTAAAGCAAATCCCTTTTTCTATCTTTTTCAGGGTAATGGCGTTTGGCGCGTCGGTGATAGTCGATTTTATGGCGAACAACTCAAAAACCCTGTTCACGCCCGCGAGTGACTCCTGCAGGTTTGCATAGCTTTTGGCCAGTTTCTTTACGGCGATGATTACCATAAAGCCTATGGCCGTGATAAACCCACAAAGCTCTCCGGGCGTTATTTTCTTCGCGGTAAGCACAAATCCGCCAAAAATAATGATCAGGGCGAGAACGACCGTGTAAATGCCCTCAGCGCTACTGGTGTTCAGGGACTTTGCCTTGACCATTTTAATGTTTCTTTGAAAGAACCGTTCACTAATCTCATGTATTTCACGGCTTTCTTCCGACTCCATCTTAAACGCCTTTACAATCCTTATACCGGCAAACATCTCGCGCAGGGCGTCGGTAAGGTCTGAAAGATGTTTTAGTCCCCCTTTTCCATGTTTTTTGATCTTCTTACCCAGGTTAAACATCGGAAGGATGATAAAGGGGAGGGCAATTAAGGTCAATAATGACAGCTTCCAGCTAAAGTAAAATGCAAGACACAGGCCGCAGATCAGCTTCATGGGCTGCAGCAGGACTTCGTCAAAAAGGATATTGATACCCGACTGGGTTATGGAGATGTCGTTGGTAAGCCGCGATATCAGGTCCCCGCTCTTTCTGTTTTCAAAAAAGATGAGCGGCTGGGGTATCAGGTGGTCACACACCTTATTCCTGATATCCACAACGACCGACCACATGACGCGGCTCCTCAGGTACTGCTGAAAATAGGCGGACACGAAGATGATGGGCGACAGGAGTAACATCACAACGCCTATGCTGGTAAACGACCTCGTTGCCCGTTCTTTCAATTTTCCGATAAATTGTAATTTTTGAAGGGTTTGTTTTTTGAGGCGCTCAATGGAAAAGGTCTCAGGCTGGTCTTGCGTGGTCTGATTAATATCAATTACGGGCAATTGCGCCGTTGTTTTAGTCTCACCCGCAAGAAATTTATCGATAATGGGTTTAATCATTGATATCTGGATGCCGGTAACTGCTGTATAAACGATCATACTGGCAATCGCCAATGCCAGAAGCTTCCAATAGGGTTTTGCAAAAGACAGTAACTTTGAACAGTCACGAATAAGTGAGCTTTTTATCATGTAAATACCATTCGCCTTATAAAAGATGGTTGCTGAGCTACGTACGGGATGTGCTGCTATGCTATCATATCGGTATGCTTTTTTCAAGAAACAGGTTATTTTCTGTCGCCAAGCAGGGTAAAGAAGCCGTTCTGTATTTTACAAAAAACCGGGAATGTTCCCGTGAAGACATTAGTTGGAAAGTTATTATTAACCACGCAGGGGCAGTATAAGTGCCGCAAACATTTTTGTTTACTACTTAAAGTCGCTGGATGTATAATCTCCGTGTAACAATTGCTATGACAAAGCGATACGGTTTTATTTAAACTGGTAAAAAAAATGGCAAAAGACAAGCAAGCAGCACTACGATCACAATATGATTCACCGTGGAAACAAGCAGTAGAAGGCTATTTCCCTGATTTTATGAGTTTCTTTTTTTCTCATATTCACGATGAAATTGATTGGAATAAAGAGCCTGTATTCATGGACAATGCCCTGGAGAAGATTACCAGAGACGCTGAGATAGGCAGGCGGTACGCGGACAAGTTGGTCAAGGTTTGGCTAAAAACCGGGGAATTGGCCTGGGTACTCATTCATATTGAAGTCCAGGCGTCGAGAGAAACCAATTTTTCTGAGAGGATTTACGTATATCGACACCGAATTTGGGAAAAACACAAAGTCGATGTTGCCAGTTTGGTCATTTTGTGCGACGACGAGCAAAACTACAGACCCAACAAGTATAAAAAGGGAATTTGGGGCTGCGAGCTGAATTTTACCTTTCCGATTGTCAAGTTATTGGATTTTGCAGAAAATTGGGCTAAACTGGAGAGTAACAATAACCCATTTGCCATTGTTGTCATGGCACAACTGAAGGCCAAAGAAATAAAGGATGGCCAGGAGCGGAAATACTGGAAATTCCGTTTGACCAGGATGCTGTATGAACGAGGCTATGAGAAGCAGGATATTATAGAATTATACTGTTTTATCGATTGGCTGTTGGTTTTGCCGGAAGATTTAGAAGAAGAATTTGTGCGAGAATTATGTGCATTTGAAAAGGAGAAGACCATGCAATATGTGTCGAGCATTGAGCGGTTAGGGTTTAAAAAAGGTAAGCAGCAAGGTATGCAGCAAGGCCTGCAACATGGTATGCAACAAGGAGAATCAACGATGCTGTTTCGGTTGCTGGAAAGAAAGTTCGGCCAAGTTAGCGAAGAAGTAAAACAAAAAATTGAAGCGGCGGATAGCGGCACCCTTCTCGAATGGGGTGAAAAAATCTTAAGCGCTTCCACCATAGATGATGTTTTTCATTGAATTGCCGTTACGCTGTTAATAACCGCAGATTACCGCTTGTTTGCGTAACGTCCTTAATAGTAACCCTTTTTTTATAGAATGAACGAATGGAACTTATCGAAAAATACAAGATAATTAGCGGCGTTTATTGGATCGGCGTTCCGCAGGCCAACGTGTTTGTTTTGTGCGGCTGTCCGGAAGAGATTGTTAAACATCTCATGAAAAAGGGGTTTAATAAAACCATTCAGAAGCAGGGGGTTACTTACGAGACGGGTCCCAACGTAATTTTGCTTTCTGACGTTATGATCCAAAACGGTTCCTTTTCCAATCTTGCCGAGTTTTCGGTGCTGCAAATGCTCTACAGGCAGGGTATGATCTTGCCTGGCCATCCGAATAATACCGGCGTCAAACCTATGCTCATCGGCTCCAGGAAGCAGATTGATTCTCAAATGAAATACATTTATCGGGGAAATTATGGCTTGATATCCGTGGATGAAATTGTTGAGGCGGGGATTCCCAGAGAGAAGGCCGAAGAGTTGATGCGTATAAAGCTAAAATTTGCCTTCGGTAAAATCCGGGACTCAAACGACCTGCTTTCTTCGAAAGTGGTCGATCGTGAGCCGACAGAGATTAGAAATGGCGTGTATGCACGTTGCGTTGGTTTTAACCAGTACGAGTTCCAATATAAGGGTGAAGCAGAGGTTGTTGACTTGAATCTCCTGCCCGATGAGAAATACGAGCCGCCTTATGAATTGGCCTTTCATCAGCTTGAGCGTGAATATTTTGCGGCGGTGCATTCCGGCGGTGGGGACGGCTGGAACGTGCATGGGCTCAGCATGGCCAGTATTGTAATCTTTCAGGGTAAAATCTATTTGGTGGACGCCGCGCCCAATATCTTGTATTTTCTTGAAGCGCTTGGTATCAGCGTCAACGAGGTTGAAGGCATTTTTCACACGCACGCGCACGATGATCACTTTGCCGGTATTACGACCTTGATACGCGCCGATCACCGTATCAAATATTTTGCCACGCCGCTGGTGCGTAAGTCGGTTACTAAAAAATTAGCGGCCTTGTTGTCCTGGGACAAAGATTACTTTGACCGTTTTTTTGAAGTCCATGACCTTGAATGCGATACCTGGAATAATGTCGATGGGCTAGAGGTAAAACCTACTATTTCTCCGCATCCTGTTGAAACAGACATCTTCACGTTTCGAGCCCTTTGGAAGGGCGGCTACCGGACGTACGCGCATTTTGGCGATATTGCATCACTCAAGCTTCTCCAGAATATGATCACCGATGACACCACAAAACCCGGAATTTCCCGCGAATTTTATAACAAGGTGCAATCCGAATATTTGCAGCCGGTAAACATAAAGAAGGTTGATGTTGGCGGGGGGATGATTCACGGTACCGTGGAAGATTTCAAGGATGACACTTCTGACAAAATTATTTTCGCACACTCTTCCACGAAACTCACCATCCAGCAAAAGGCTATAGGTGTGGACGCTCCATTCGGCTCTATGGACGTGCTTATTCACTCGAATCATGATTACACCATGAGGCACGCCGAACAACTGCTGAGAACGTATTTCCCCGTTGCTCCCAGAGAAGATATTAACATGCTGCTGAATTGTGACGTTGAATCCATTAACTCTGGAACGATTCTTATTAAGAAAGGAGCCGTCAATCCCTTTATTTATTTTATTATGACGGGGATTGTCGAGATGATTCAATCGGAATCGAATAGACGTAATACCCTTTCCGCCGGTTCACTTGTCGGAGAGTTTACGGGGATACTAGAGGTACCTTCGCTTGAAACGTACCTGGCGGCCAGTTACATTAGGGCGCTCAAAATACCGAGCGAACTGTATTTTAAATTTATACAAAAAAACAAATTATACCGCAGCATGGAACGCATTATGGATAACAGGCTTTTCCTGCAGAGTACGATGTTGTTTGGTGACATGGTTTCGTATCCCGTGCAAAATAAGGTTGCACAGGCTATGCGTATTAAATCGTATTCACCGGGAGAAGAGCTAAAATCGGATAAAACCCAGGATTTATACCTGCTCTATGAAGGGGAGCTACAGCTTTGTAAGAATGCTCAGGCTATTGAGACGATTAAGCCCGGGGATTTTGCAGGCGAGGAGACCATTCTTTATAACGTCCCCGCTGTTTTTGACATAAGCACGACAAAGAAGTCCAAGGTGTTTCATATCCCGAAGGAGGTCCTGGTAGACATTCCCATCGTTCAGTGGAAACTTATGGAAACCTTGGAAAAGCGGCTGGAAATGTCCGGCAGCAGTCTCAGCGTCATGGGCGAGTATACTCAATGACCGGATGTCTCTGAAGAGGTCAAATTTCGCATTTTCGGTAAAAACATTTAATCGTACAGGGTGTAATTTACCGCAGAGGAATTCCAAACCGGTAGCGCACCCGTCTCGGTTGCGCGAATGAAAGTCGCCGAAGGTCTAATATTTATGCTTCTGGAAATCTTTACGTATCTAACCACACCCTGTCCGCCATACATCCGCAAAATGGGTTATTTGCGTGAGGCGATAGGCCTGAAATGCAGATATAAACGTCATCCTGCCCATTGGCAGCCACATCTTGAAAGGACACGGCAATGTATTCTGTCCGCAGCAAGCAAATGTGGCAATAAGGGTAAGGTTGTTGTCCTTGGATCTGGTCTTTTGTTGGATGTGCCGCTTGATGAGCTTTCCGCAATGTTTCGTGACGTGGTGTTGATTGACATCGTGTGTTTGCCGGAGACACGCAGGCGTATAAAGCGATATGGCAATGTGCGGTTCCTCCAAGGTGACGTTACCGGTATTGCCGAGACCTTGTATAAGAACGTATTATGTGGCAGACGGGAACTCCCCTTTGCCGCGCCTGTTTTACCGGAGATTGATAAAGTTACGGACTTGGTGATTTCCCTGAACGTCCTTTCACAGCTTATGGTTGTTCCACGGATGTATGCGCTGAAGAAACAGCCGGAAATAGATAAGGACCTTATTGTTTCATGGTGCAGGCATATTGTAGAGGCGCACTATGTCTTTCTCACGTCGCGGGCTTGTAATGTCTGTCTTGTAGCCGATTACCACTATTCAAAACACGACTTCAATGGCCGGATTACCGCACAAGGTTCAACCCTGTATAGGATGTCCTTGCCTGCGCCGGATGAATCCTGGACGTGGGATATCGCCCCAATAGGAGAAGAGTCAAGGCTTTATTCAAAACGTCTGGAGGTGGGAGTGTGGCTGGTACGATAAGGCGCAAACACGCGCGTGTTCACGCAAAACCTGCCTGGGAACGCGCCTGTGCCGGAAGCGCCAGCTTCTGGAGGTTTAGCTGCGTAGGATGGGTTGTGTGGAACGGAACTGAACAAGGCGAATATCGAATATCGAACAAGGAATATCGAATGACGAAGGTGCGCGGCGAAAACCATGGTGAACCGCGAATGAACGCGGATAAAGGCGAACCGCGAGCGGGTTCAGGTTTGCAACCTGA
>CAYHFB010000192.1:0-7291 GCA_964355695.1 uncultured candidatus Brocadiaceae bacterium | reverse complement strand
TAAAGATATTAGGCCGTTAATCGTAAGCCATATCAAAAGATGTGTATAAACCTAATGCTTTAGCGTTGGGAACGCGTCTGTTCTGGAAGCTCCTGCTTCACTTCTGGGAAGAGATTGTTTTCTGACTCAAAGCAGAGCTTTTGTTGCAATCCCGTTCTCAAGCTGGAACTTGGGAACGAGGTGTGTCTTCTTGGTGAATTGTAATTTATAAAAGGGTAGTAGTAGATTAATATCGCAGAAAGGAGAAGGAATAACGTTGATGAATCGGTTTTTACAAAAATGGAACCCGGTTTTTAAGAACGGGCGCACTAGCATCGTGATGATGCTGTTGATGATTACAATTTTGATCGTGGGTGTAACAAGATCGGGGGTATTTTCCCATAATGCACAGGCGTCTGTAAAGGCGGGTGCGGAAAAACCCGTATTCGATATGGGAGAATCGTCACAGGGTAATAAACCCGTATTCGATTTGGAAGTAGCGCCACACAAGGTAACGGAAGGTGATTCGCATTCCATACCCCGCCTGTGGTGGATTGCGCCGTTAGGAGCTATCATAGCCCTTTGTTTTGCAAAAAAGTTCTACAATGAGGTTATGAGAGCACCCGAAGGTAACCCAAAGATGATTGAAATCGCTGCTTACGTCAGGGAAGGGGCTTATGCTTACTTAAAACAGCAGTATAAGGTCGTAAGCTTGTTCTTTGTCGGCGCTTTTATCGTGCTGCTCTTCATATCTTTTGGGCTGCACGCACAATCCAAAGTGGTGCCGTTTGCATTCTTAACCAGCGGATTTTTATCCGGGCTTGCCGGCTTTCTTGGCATGAAAACGGCCACAAACGCCAGCTCGCGAACGGCTGAAGGCGCCAGGAAGTCCCTGAACCAGGGGCTCCAAATCGCATTTAGAAGCGGCGCTGTAATGGGGCTGATTGTTGTGGGTGTAGGGCTGATGGACATATCACTGTGGTTCTTTGTGTTTCGTAAATTTACCTCCGTTTCCCTGCTCGATATGGCTATGATGTTGCCTTGCTTCGGCATTGGCGCCAGCTCACAAGCCTTGTTCGCAAGGGTAGGCGGCGGTATATTCACCAAGGCGGCAGACGTTGGCGCTGACCTGGTGGGTAAGGTGGAAGCCGGCATTCCTGAAGATGATCCAAGGAATCCTGCAACCATAGCGGACAACGTTGGCGACAACGTCGGCGACGTGGCCGGTATGGGCGCAGACCTTTACGAGTCGTACTACAACTCAATGCTGGCGTGCGCGGCATTGGGCGTGACGGCGGGACTTGGCATTGCCGGTATGGTTGTGCCTATGGTACTGGCAGGCGTTGGCATATTGCTTTCCATCATAGGTATTTATGCGGTTAAAACAAAAGAAGAGGCCTCGCAGAAAGAGCTTCTGAAGGCGCTGGGCAAGGGAGTTAATCTCAGTTCGATTCTTATTTTGATCACATCCGCTTTTGTTATCAAATACATGCTGCCTCACAACTTTGGCGTCTGGGGTTCTATTGTTACGGGTCTTATCGCCGGTGTTGTTATCGGTAAAGGCACGGAATACTACACGTCCTCCAACTATCCGCCTACGAGGGGCATTGCCGAGCAATCGAAGACAGGCCCGGCAACGGTTATTATTGACGGTATCGCAACAGGCATGATGTCCACTGTTATTCCCGTGGTCACCATTTCGATAGCCATCATGCTCAGTTACATATTTGCAGGCGGTTATACGAATATATCGCTCGGTCTTTATGGGATTGCCATTGCTGCAGTTGGTATGCTTTCAACGTTGGGATTGACGTTAGCCACCGACGCCTACGGTCCTATTGCGGACAACGCTGGCGGAAACGCTGAAATGAGCGGGCTTGATCACTCCGTCAGAGAGAGAACCGATGCACTTGACGCACTGGGGAACACGACAGCGGCTACCGGTAAAGGTTTCGCCATCGGTTCTGCCGCGCTTACTGCCATGGCATTGATTGCCTCCTTTGTTGAACAAATCAAGGTGGGTTTAGAAAGGTCAGGCGTTCACATCATCAAGGTTGCCGGAAATTCGATGGATTTGGCAACCGCAAAACTGTCGGACATAATGGCGTCTCTGGACGTTACCCTTATTAATCCAAAGGTGCTGGTTGGTCTGTTTATCGGCGGTTTGGCTTCATTCATCTTCTGCGCCTTGACGATGAAGGCCGTAGGCCGCGCCGCGGGCAGCATGGTGGAAGAAGTAAGAAGGCAATTCAGAGAAATTGCTGGGATTATGGACGGAACGGGAAAACCCGATTACGCGGCCTGTGTGGCTATCAGCACCAAGGGCGCGCAGCGTGAAATGTTCCTCCCGTCGCTTTTAGCACTGCTGGTTCCTATCGTAACGGGGTTGCTCTTGGGTGTTCCCGGAGTCGTAGGGTTGTTGGCTGGTAGTTTAACAACGGGGTTCTTGCTGGCTGTTTTTATGGCAAATGCTGGCGGCGCCTGGGATAACGCAAAGAAGTACATCGAGGGCGGCGCATTAGGCGGGAAGGGTTCTCCTGCGCACAAGGCTGCCGTTGTCGGTGATACGGTTGGAGACCCATTCAAAGACACGTCGGGTCCATCCTTAAACATCTTGTTGAAGCTGATGTCCGTCGTATCCGTTGTGTTTTCGGGAATTATTATTAAGTACTCCCCGAAGATAAGCGCATTTTTGCACATTCAATAAAAGAGTATTGGTATACCACGGTGGGCATAGAAAGCGGGAGGACGTCCTGCCGCTTTTCTATGACCCCGGTGGTTGTTTATCTTTGATTTTGATTTACTAAGGAGGTATTTATGCCGGGCGATATTATTGAAGAATGTAGTGATGACAGGGTGTGTCCTAATACCAATTGTCAGTATGACCACCACATAAAAGGGGCAAACTTTTGCTGTTTGTGCGGTACGCTCTTATATCATCGATGTGAAAACTGCGCGGATGTAAATGCAAAGTATTCGAGGTTTTGTTATTATTGCGGGAGCAGTATATCGGATGCGCCTTCTTCACAGTATGAAGAAGATTACAGTAAAAAGATGGGTATGAAGCCGAGATAGATTTTCCGTGGAAATAGAAACGATAACGACCGATACGAAAGACATTGCAATACTTTGCGCGAAAATTGCAGATAACAAAAAAGCGGAAGACATCAAAATCTTCGACGTAGCTAAAACAACTTCAATTACAGACTTTTTTGTTATCTGCAGTGGTTTAAACGGACGCCAATTGCAAAGCATTGCAGACGATATCAAGCAGGCATTACATGAACGCGGCATTCACGGCATCGGAATAGAAGGATATACCGATGCCTCGTGGATTTTGATGGATTGTGGCGACGTGGTTGTCCTCCTCTTCGACAAAGAGAAACGATCCTTCTATGACCTTGATATCCTGTGGGGTGATGCCCCTAATGTTCACTGGTAACCGTATCTTTAAAAGTGTTGTGAATGCGAATAGCTGCTTTTTGTGGTGCGGGTCTTGGTCTCCACTCCGGTAATCCCAAGCTTTTGAGACCTTTTAATATTTTTAATCCTGCGGCTTTCCTCACGACGGCGCTTTTCCGAAGGTTTTTCAAAATAGGCAATACGCTTTGATTGGTTAATTATGCCTTCTTTGTCGCACATCTTCTTAAATCTGCGCAAAGCATCTCTGATATTCTCGTCTGTCGTTATTTGTATTTTGGCCATGTATCGTCCTGCCGATCCTTTCTTACTCAGTGATTCGTTAATAAATTTTCAGAAAAAATTCTAACCTAATCTATGATTCACGTCAAGGGAAAAACCGAAATTATGCAGATACGGGAGAGTATTGACAAACTGGTTAACCGTCAAAATCTAAGCTTGGATGAAAGCCATGACGTCATGACGCAAATTATGGACGGATCGGCCACCGGGGCGCAGATAGCCGCGTTTCTGACGGCATTGCGTATGAAAAGTGAAACCGTCGAAGAGATAACGGGATGCGCCCTTGCAATGCGAAGAAGGGCCGTTAAAATTACCGTGGAAGATGAAATGGTTGTTGATACCTGCGGCACGGGCGGGGATGCCCGCGACACCTTTAACATTTCAACGGCGGCTGCCATCGTAGCTGCCGGGGCGGGACTGAAGGTTGCCAAACACGGCAACAAGGCGTCATCAAGCCGGTGCGGAAGCGCCGACGTGCTAAGACTACTCGGGGTAAACATCGAAGCAGGCATCGGAACGGTGGAAACATGCATAGGCAAGGCCAATATCGGGTTTCTCTTCGCTCCGCTCCTGCACCAGGCAATGAAACACGCCGTCGGTCCCCGGAAGGAGATAGGCATCCGCACGGTATTTAACATACTTGGCCCCCTGGTGAACCCGGCATGTGCCACACACCGCATCCTTGGCGTCTACAGCGAACACCTGACCGTTGTCCTTTCAGAGGTCTTGAAGAACCTTGGCGACCGTCACGCCTTCGTCGTGCATGGGCTGGACGGGCTGGACGAAATAACGACCACCACTAAAACCAAAATCTGTGAACTTGAGGCAAACACGATAAAAAGCTATTATCTTGACCCCAGAACGCTTGGAATAAAGATATCTAAGCTTTCAGACCTGACGGTGACCTCTCCCGAAGAAAGCGCCCAGGCAATCCGTGAAATATTTGACGGTATTCCAGGCCCCAAGCGGGATATTGTGCTGCTGAACGCAGCCGCCGCCATTATTGCCGGCGGCCTGGCCGAAGGTTTTCCAGAAGGGTTGAAAATCGCCGCACAATCAATCGATACCGGTCGCGCAAGGGATGCCCTGAAGAAACTTGTCGAATGCAGTTGGCAGTCTTCGTAGCGGTAGTGTAGCAGCACACAAAACAACAACGTAGCCACGGTAAGAAGGAGTCATTCCCAAATTTTTGGTCGCGTAGAAAAAAAGAGACCTGGCATAATAAACACCGTTGGTTATGCGGGATTACAAGGGCTACCTCTGCTCTTTACCCACAAATCATTACTTAGGAATAATCGTATCCTCTCAATCTGTCTTTTACCATTAATTTTGAGAGGATACGATTTTTTTGCCTGATTTTGATTTGTTTTCTACGATATGCATGACCACGACTATACAGCTATACACCGTTTATGTTAAGAGGATATCGGGTATTGCAATACTATTAGTCACTACATATTTATGGGCAAAATGCTATCTAAGTAGATACTATTATTGGTGTTACGAGAAATACGCAGAGGTGAACTTTCGTTCTAAACCGCTAATAAACGCGAATGGACGCGAATACCATTCCGTGATTCGCGTGCATTAGCGTCCATTAGCGGTGCCTCCATCGTTGAGCTTCTTAATACCGCCGTCATCAGTCAGCAGTTTCATTTGCTGGATGGCAATTTTATTCAGCTTTACGAGCCGTTCGCCCTGCGGTAGTCCATCGCTAACAAAATGGGCATTCAGATTTTCAAGATTGGACAGGCAGACAAGCTGGGAAACATTGGCATAGTTACGAATATTCCCTTTTTTGTCAGGGTTCGTATCGCGCCACTCTTTCGCGGTTTGCCCGAACAGCGCCATGTTGAGAACGTCCGCCTCGGAAGCGTAAATATTGTTAATCTGCTGTTTGGAAAGCTCTGCAGGAATCAGGTTTTCCTTGATAGCATCGGTATGAATCCGGTAATTTATTTTTGCCAGATTGCGCCGGATATCCCAGCCCAGTTGCTTGCGTTCATCGTCTTTTAACCTCTGGAATTCTTTGATAAGATACAGTTTGAACTCGACGGAAATCCATGAAGCAAACTCAAAGGCAATATCCTTATGCGCGTAGGTTCCTCCGTATCGACCTGATTTGGATACAAGACCTATCGCTCCAGTTTTTCCAATCCATTGTTTCGCGGTAAGAACAAAGCTATTCAAGCCTGCCTGTTTTTTAAACCCATCGAATTCGATGGGTTTAAAATCCGGGTTATTCAATTGTTCCCAAATCCCCAGAAACTCAATCGTTGTCCGGCTACGCAACCAATTCTGAATAATGTAATCTGTACGATCAGGGTCTTTGTACCTGGCCATGTCCGTCAGGCAGATATAATCCTCATCATTTTGAACATAAATTGTGACGTCTTTGTCTAAAACATTGATTTTCGTCATGTTAATCTCCTTCATGACTTTTAATTATGGCAAATTCGCCATAATTAAAATCAGCCCCTGCATCATTTTTAAACTGGTCGAATTCGACCAGTTTAAAGGCAGGGTTATTAAGTTTCTCCAAAAGTCCCAGGAATTCAATGGTACTTCGGCTACGCATCCGGTTTTTCACAATATCTGCCGGTGCGTTATTGTTCCTGTATCTAGCAATATCAGTCAGTGAAATATAATCATCCTCTTCCCTGGTAATAACGGTGATTTCCTTTCCCTGAACATCCATCTTTGCCATGATCAGCTCCTGCCGTGATATATAATTCTCTCGAATTCGGGGGGAACAAGACAGACATCTAAACCTCTCGAACTCCATAGGTTTAATTGTGGCATTTTTGTCATTATTTAAATTGCATAGAGAACTATTCCCCCCCCACGCCGACGTCAACAATCGTCACCATGTCGTTCCCAAAGATGCCTACTACCTCGACAACCACCTTATACCACTTCGGATGATCTGTTTGTCCAGCCCTTCAGTTGCCGTCCCTTGCTGTCAAGGTGGATAGCTGCCGCAAACAACGGATGTATCTTTTCAGCCGCCTCCGAATGCGGTTCGTCTGCCCGCTCAATCACCTGAAAAGGCAGAACGATGTTGGTCACATAGCTGGTCTTGCCGTTCCATATCAACTCTACCTCCCGCTTATCATCAAAAAGCAAAAAGCGATATTTATCCGGCAACGGCCTACCCGCATCAATAAGCCTCAGAATTTCACGTTTTTCATCATCAGTAAGTTTCATTTACAATGTCCCTTTGTGTCTGGAGCATATATTACTTTCACAGGCTAACGTCATGCCTAAATAGCCTCGTATGCTGGTTAACCCCATTGTTAGGTGCTGTTTGACGTCTCTCGCTTCCATATATCAAGCTGTTCACCGATCAAATTCCAGAATGTGCTGAAACTGTTTGAACAAACTTGGTGCTGCTTATAGAGTGAGAGGAGAATGTTATCAATCTTAACTGGTTGCTTACCACCCAACCTATAGCAGATGTTTCCCTTTCCATCATTTCGTCTGTTTACAAATGATGATATTCCTAACTCAATATTTGGGGGTACTCTGTGATGATATAGATTTCTAAAGTTTCTAGTAATCTTAAGGAATTCTGGACTGACGATTTCTTTAACATTATTAATTAAATCTT
>CAYHFB010000191.1:2472-7331 GCA_964355695.1 uncultured candidatus Brocadiaceae bacterium | reverse complement strand
CACCCGCCGTAAACCAGGGGAAATTTAGTTGCGGCGTAGCCGCGTTAGGAAATCTTTGACGACTTGTATGCATTCAACGCACGTGCAGGCGGTTGTCCCGATTATGAGGAAACCTGTATTGCACAAAATTAAACCTTTTCTTGCACTCTTCTTCGTTTTTTGCTATACTGTACACCTCATGGTGCAAAGCAATTTCCTATCATCCGCTGAACAGTTACTCCTAAATCTGAGCCTTGATTTTAACATCGAGAATCAAGCGGTGGCCCCAATCACCTTAAATCTGACCAAAGATGGATTAGTTTAAATTTTTTCGGCTTAACTTTTGTGCGAATAAATTTTTGTTCGCATGAAACAACCTTGTGGGAAAATGAAAAGATGAGTTTTGGGAGATGACTATATAATTGCTTGTTTACGGCATCTACTATTGCTGTTTGCTCCATATTAACCATATAACCAAGAATCATGCCCGATGGCGCTCGTTTGCCATATTCATGCTCGCTACAATCAAAGCGTTTAATTCCATTCGTGACATAGTTCCTATTGAGATTCCACGAACCAACAATTTTACCAAGCCGTTTGCATTCTACATGAAATGGGATTTCATACATCTCCGGACAATCCGCTAAACTATTCAGAAAATCACAGGTAAAATCAGGCCTTTTTCTGATTTTACCACCTTTCAATTCCACCGTGCTTGAGGGTTGAATTGGTTTTTCCCAATAAGGTGTTCTTACATCCTGCGCATGCTCAAAACAAATTTTTCTTAAAACAGGGCAAAGAGCCTCTGAAATAGCGTCTTCGTCTTTTTGCTGTGCGTCCGTTATCTTTAATTGTTCAAGCGCCTCATAAAAAATAGAGTAATAAAGTTTTTCATGCGCTATCCACAATGATAGGAAAGATTTTATTGTGCCGATTTTACGGGCCATTATTCCGCATCTCCTTCATGCTCCATTGTTTCAAACATTCTTTTACACAATGTGGAAGTCGCATCTTCACGAGCTAAACTGCGTGTCCAAAATCGTTTTTGATTGCGCTTGATAATGACAATGACATTATCAGAAATACTATGGACAACTCCATCTAAAACAATTTGAGATGTTCCCATTGGCCTTGGCAATGCCTTTCCAATTTCTTCAAGGATATAATTCCAGGAATTTTCTTTAGGCGTTAAATCCCAATCATCGCCAATGTCAGCAGGATAAAATTCGAAAGCAAGCATGTTACCGGATGCACCAAAATGAACATCTGCGCGTAAAACTTCGTCATCGTTCAAATATGGCTTCCATCGCCCGGCAAATATTTCTGCATAGTTTTTAATCCAGGAAGTATCTCCATTTTCAATGGCTGACATAGCGCCAACACTATTGTATGGCTGATAAAAGAATGGGAGTGTGACTTCGCAACAATCTCTAATTAAATCACGCTGTTCTACGGTGAACTCATAAAGATCAAAAACCGCCTCATCAAGTTCAGCTTCCCACTTACGGCGCTTCGATTCTATTTCATTTTTAGAAGTGCCTTCAGGATGAAAAACACCTTTTTCTTGTGGTTGATAATCGCGGAGTTTATTGACAATGGATATAACTCTACGGTATTCATTTTTATCCAAATATTTTGGAATGGGAAGCTGGTACAATTCATCTAAAAGAATTTTATGGTTCCAAAGTCCCCAATTTGCAGTTGTTTTGAAAAAGTAATAGCGAGAGAAGGAAGACCATAATATTCCTAACAACAACTTGTACCTTCTATTTGATGGTTGATTTAAGATCAAGGAATAGCAGCTTTCACTAAAAGATATTGGTTGTTCAAAATAATTACAAAGCAATTGGCCTTTTAAAGAATTTTTTTCTGACAAACCCTCATTTATTAATAGTTTGTCTTCTGAATAAGATAAAAATTTACCTTTGCGATGAACTTTTGTAGGTGATTCTATCCGCTCTGCATTATTATAGCGGGAAGACAACTTTTTAATGCTGGGCATATTAGAATAATCTGAAAAATCATATTTTTTAGAGGAAGTCATATAACCTTGCCCAGACTTCCCCCTATCAACAAAAGCCACTAGCTTTTTTAAATATCCAAGTTGCTTTAAAAATGCGGCATCAGCATGCCTTCCAAACCAGTTTACTTTCCATGTTTTGTTATCCGTGAGATCTTGCTCTACAAGATAACTGCGATCATATTTAGAGAGTAAAACTGCCTGAATCTCTTTCAGCGCGACGACCTGTTTCGCAGACCAGTATTCAACAGGCTTTTTGTTCTGCCTTGCTTTTGTAAAATGAATCATTACAAAAGGGGATATCCCACCTTGAAAAAAGAATTCGCGAACATGGGTAAAATTAAACACCTCCTCTATACAAACCTTACTCATCCATTCATTTCTAAATGCCTTTGTTGTTAAGCTATGCTTAAAAAGCACACCTGCTGATGCCAGTAGAGCGCAGCGCCCACCCTCTTTCAGAAAATCAAGCGCACGCCACAAAAACGCTTGGGATGACTCTTTGTTTCCAATGGGGTACGAATTGGATTTACACCATTCCAACATTACTTGCTGACGTTGCTTGGTAATCGCATCTGCCTTATTGCCTGGCGCTCCCCAAGGGGGATTGCCAACAATAATATCAACTTCCCCCAGGTCACTTTTATTTACGCAAAACGCATTATCAATTCGTAAAGTATTTAAATGGCTTTGATTTTTTCTTTCTGAAACCAGGAGATTTGGTAATTTATTGCCACTGTGAATCTGTTTCAGGATTGATGGCGGATCAAGATAATGAAGCAATGCCAGATATAGGCTGAAAGCCGTTATTCTCGCAGCCTCTTCCTCGACCTCTATGCCCAAAATCTGATTGCCTAGGATTTCTTTTAACTCATTAAAATCTAATGCTGCTTTTTTCTTTTCCCACGCATAGCGAACCATACGGCGAAATGCTTCAACTAAAAAAATACCCGAACCACATGCTGGGTCCAAAACCCTGGGGCATTTATTTAATTCATCAATAGTAAGCACTCGTGCAAGAACAAATTCCGCTAAAACCGGTGGTGTATAGTAGACGCCATCTTGGCGAACTTTACTTTTCTTATCCACTTCATCTGAAGTGGAGTGGTAGAATTCCTCATATATGGCGCTAATCAGGTCAAGTGGAATAATGTCGAACTTATAAGAAAAGAAAAATAGTTTTTTTTGAACACCAATATCGCCATATAACAGGTCTTGAATTAAATTTATATGTTTAATCTCAACATGCCGTTCTTCCTGTTCGACATCGGGAAACATATCACCATTAAAATCTATTGACAACGACTTAAAGAGTGCATAAGTAAACTCTTTATCTTGTAAAACTCTGGGGTATATGGTATGTATATTCGAAAAATCAAATTTTTCTCGTGGTTGCGGATTATTTATCAGGTCTGTCCAACCTGCTTTTTGGCGTGCAACTTTTTTAAAATAATCTTCCGTCAAGATATCTCTGTCTTCTAGGTAACGGATAAAAACGGAACGGCCAATCAAAGCATGTGCATATTTAAGCTTGTCCCCGGCTAATCCTGCGCCAATCAATTCTTTTCGAACCGTTTTCAAGTCTGAAATTAATGATTGATCTGCGCGATTTTTCAAGTCACCAAAGCGACCGCCCTCAAATACTTTTCCAGACTCAATATTATCACGATGGTAGTCCTGCAATTCTACGGCAACATTTTTAAGCGTATGAAGGGTTTTTAGCGATTGAAGGGATCTTTTTTCACCATAGGGAGGAATCGGTTTTTGTGCCAAATCGATAACAGATAAATCTCCCTTGCATTCCAGAAACAAGATACGGGGACGTGCTAAACTCCAAAGCCTGTTAAAACAGTGGCTTTTCCTCTCTTCGTTTTTTGAGCACCTGGCAAAAACAACGACAGGATTATTATC
This sequence comes from uncultured candidatus Brocadiaceae bacterium, assembly GCA_964355695.1. Taxonomy (GTDB): domain Bacteria; phylum Planctomycetota; class Brocadiia; order Brocadiales; family Brocadiaceae; genus JACVXV01. The sequence goes on along the minus strand of CAYHFB010000191.1, from coordinate 3,421 downwards.
AACAAAAAATATCTTTTCAGCACCAGCACGTTTAGCCGCAGCAATCCAGTCACCTTTATCTAACCAGTCATTTTGTTCAATTTTACTTGACGGTTGACTTGCCACCTCAAAAAGTTGTCCGCTACGGAAATCAAGTTGATCGTACACAATACTAAGAGCATCTTCAGTTTTCATAAATGCCTCCGCGCGCAGATATACTGTTTTTTATCTACAAACACCTGCGTCGTATCACTGACGGACTCTCCAACAGGCCGTGTCAGTCCGTAGCCCCTTTCTTTCGATTCCGTTACAGCGCTTTTAAGTAAATATAGAATAGGTGGTTTTCTCAATTTATTCCTCTTTACCACTAGATTTTGCGTTTGAAATGCATATTTTTCAACTGGACTAACGAAGCAAGAGCAACACTAATTCCATGTTAACCCACAGGGGAACCACTACTCTTTATTGTATTTTTTGACGCATTGTTAAGAGTGTGACAACCATGTTGATGTCTGCTCCAATACAGTCGAGACGATGAGATGATGGGAAGTTGCTATTCTCCACAAGGTGTCAACTATAGCAAAAACGAAGAAGATTGCAAGTTTTTTAGCAAAATTAAAAAACAAAGCAACGGAAATAGGAAGGAATGGTGTGGAATTATAGGAGGATTATTTTCTGACAAGTAGTGTGCAGCACATTACCCGATTATCGGATGAAAAACGGCAAAACGTCCCTCTGTCCTGGGGAAGAGCGCAAGAAAAGGTTAACATTGCAAAGCTTTGAGGAATAAGAGTTATGTAAAAAACGAATATTTACTATGAACTATTACACGGCAAAGCCGTAAAACAAAATGACAAAAGGCCGATGATTTTCTCTGGATTTGTCCGTTTGAGATATTAGATTGCCCCCACCCGTGTTTTGTGTCGGATTGTCTGTTGCGTGTTGCGCAAAATGTTTTATAATTGTCTTC
>CAYHFB010000191.1:0-2372 GCA_964355695.1 uncultured candidatus Brocadiaceae bacterium | reverse complement strand
CGTTTGCATCCGTTGAAGGGGAAGATGCAGGGATTATGGACAATTGATGTAAGCAAAAACTTGCGTATCACTTTTGATTTTCAAGAAGGTGATGTATAGGTTGTCAACTATGAGGATTACCACTAATGAATAGGTATAACCCACCCCATCCAGGCGAATTTATACGGGAAGTTTACCTTGAACCTCTTGGAATAAGCTATCGTACCGTAGCCGCAAAGCTCAAAGTCGCCCCTTCTACGTTCAACCGGCTCATTAAAGGGCAAAGCAACATCAGTTCTGAAATGGCGTTGCGTCTTTCAAAGACACTGGGGCGAACTCCTGAAAGTTGGTTAATAATGCAAAACAATTATAATCTTTGGCAAGCAAGGCAAACAATCAACCTTGATGAAGTAGAAGAGATGGTAATTGCCTGATCAACCGTGTCATCGTGTAGGTTGGGTTGAGTGATGCAAAATCCAAAGATTTCCTCCCCTTTGCAATCAACGGCACACATACTTTTCTTATGAATCTGGACAATAAACTTAAAAACCTCCCCACGTCACCCGGCGTCTATCTTATGAAAGACGCGAAGCATAAGATCATCTACGTGGGGAAGGCCAAGAACCTCAAAAACCGCGTAAGGAGCTATTTCCAAAAACGGACGGACGACCGGCTCTATACCGATTATCTGGTGCGGCGTATCGCGGACATAGACTTCGTGCTTACGGCAACCGAAAAAGAGGCGCTCATCCTTGAAAATAACCTGATCAAACAATTTAAGCCCAGGTTTAACGTCAACCTTCGCGACGATAAGGCCTTTATCTGTATCAAACTGGAAGTTCAGAAGGAATTCCCTTACCCAAAGGTCGTGCGGCAGATCGAAGACGACAACTCCCTCTACTTCGGCCCGTACGCCTCCGCGCGCGCCGTGCGGGAGACCTTGCGGTACCTCAACGAAACCTTCCCTATCCGCAAATGCGGTGACAGCGCCTTTAAAAACAGGGTCAAGCCGTGCCTCTACTATCAAATGCAGAAATGCCTGGGGCCTTGTTGCGGTCTGACGGATAAGTCCGCCTATCAAGGCATGATTGACCAGGTAATCCTTGTTTTAAAAGGCAAGCAGGGCGACCTCATAGACGTGCTGCGGAAGCGGATGTACGAGGAGTCAGGCGCAATGCGGTATGAAAAGGCGGCTAAAATACGAGACCGTATTAGCGCCATCGAAGAAACGGTCGAAAAACAGAGAATCCGTGCCATGACCTTTGTCGACCGTGACGTGTTCGGATATCATAAGGTGGGAACGGAGGTGTACATCGAAGTCATGTTTATCCGTTCTGGCAACATGGAGAACGTCGCCTCGTACCATTTTTCCACCCATCATACGGCCATTGAAGAGGTGTTCAGGTCGTTTCTCAACCAATTTTACAGCCAGACGAGGTTTATACCGTCGGAGGTGATCATTCCCGTGGAATCCGCCGATGCAAGGTTGCTTGAGGAGTGGCTTGGCGAGCGGAAGGGAAAGAAGGTGGAGGTTATTTCACCCCAACGCGGCGAAAAGGCGCGGTTGATTGAGATGGCGCAAAAAAACGCAGAGAATGCCTATCTTGTATCCCACGTCCGCGAGGAAGGCCATGCAAGGACGTTGCAGACACTGAAGGATATTTTGAAACTACGGCAGTTACCGGAACACATAGTATGTTTTGACATATCCAACATCTCCGGCAAGCAGGCCGTAGGCGCTATGGTTACCTTTGAACACGGTGAACCGAACAAATCGGGATATAAACGGTTCAAGATCAAAACCGTCGGGCAGGCTGATGATTACGCTATGATGCACGAGGTGCTGAAGAGGAGATTTATACGGGCGGTGGAAGAAGGCGACCTGCCGAACCTCGTCATCATGGATGGCGGCAAGGGGCAGCTTGGCGTGGCCGTAAAGGTGTTCGAGGAGTTAGCCATCAGTGACGTTGATGTAATCGCCCTGGCCAAGGGCAGAACCGAAAGTGCCGTGACGGGCGAAAAGATCGGCGAACAGGTCTTTACGCCTCAACAGGCAGAACCTATTATCCTTTTGCCCTCTTCGCCGGAACTTTTGCTTCTTGATAAGATACGCGACGAGGCGCACCGCTTTGCCATTACGTACCACAGAAAGCTCCGCGACCGGGAGTATTACCGGTCTCCGCTCGATAATATACCGGGTATTGGCATTGTGCGGAAAAAGGCGTTGATGAAGTGCTTCGGCAGCATCGAAGGCATACGGAGCGCCAGCGTCAAACAATTGATGGAGATCGGCAGACTGCCGGAAAAACTGGCGCAGGAGGTAGCCGACGCCTTCAACAAACCACCTGCCTGAAGAATCTTTAATTAGGCATTCGGCGACTTATTGGTGTTTA
>CAYHFB010000190.1:1436-7348 GCA_964355695.1 uncultured candidatus Brocadiaceae bacterium | reverse complement strand
TACAACTCCGTGCACCGGTAGCAAACGGGATAAAGCTTTTTCTCTTTGGTAATACGCCTGAACCGCTGATATGCCAGGTTGTTCCAAACTTCCCTAAACGAGGCGTCCCTGACGTTTCCTGCCGTGTAATTGAGCGACTGGCAGGGTCGCACCGATCCATCAGGGAAGATGTATGCCACCATCCACGGACTTATGCAGCGGTGTTTATAGCTGGAGGGCTTAAAGTCAAACGTGGTATAGTAGCGGCGAATTTCATCGTCGGTCAGGTTGGGATAAAAAGAGACGTGGGTCTTATTCCCCGAAAAAGAATGCACCGTGCCACTCCCGCCTTTTATAGTGTTCATGGTATCGACCAATCGTTCTACGTCTATTTTGGGAAGCGTCTCACGCACAAACCCGCGCCAGTCGGAACAAGTGACCTTAAACAAATCCGAAAAAATCTCGTTGTGGCAACCGTAGGTCTGGCTGTTGAGGAAAATGAGGTGGTGGAAGGTGATTGAGCTAGCCAAAAGGTCTTTGGCGATATCAACAATCTTGTCCAACTGCTGATAGTTTGTTTCAAAGATGGTGCTTGAGATATTGATAAGAGGCGTGTGACGCGCCTTCTTTTTCTTCCAGCCGTTTACCGCCTGAAAACCCCGATATGCCTTATCAAATATCCCTTCAGCTCCCCGTATTTTGTCGTGGATATCGCGGGGTCCGTCCAGAGAAAATATTATTTCATCCACGCCGAGGTCAACCATCTCCTCCGCATGTTTTTCCAGCAGCATACCGTTGGTAATAATATTGCACCTGAGACCCGCCTCTTTGACGTGCCGAACCAGGCTTGCCCATTCTTTATAAAGCAGCGGCTCCCCGCCAAAAAGGGTAATGTTTGGACGGTAGAACTTCACGTCATCAATGACTGACTTCAATTCATCAATGGTAAGCTCACCCGTTAAGGACTCCGGTGACAATTTCCTGGAAGACCCCTCAATACCCCATTGTCCGCACATGGTACACCGCAAATTGCACCGGTACGTAAGGAATAGCGAGATAGTCTCCGGATACGAACTGAAACCATCACGAAAGCGATAGTCCAGAAACGATCTTGTCCTCTGCCAAAAAGCCCTCATGGCATACCGCGGCTGCCTTATCGCCTTGGTAAGCGCCGTCCGAAGATTTCTTCTCGGTATCATAAATTACACCACGGTACATTTAGCATAAGAGATTGATTCCTTTCCGTTCTTCTGGGCTATATGGTTTGCACACAAGAATATATGGACACCTTAGCACGCCCGAAGACCGTGCCAATTTCCGCGGTGCTGGTTCCCCGTGAATTGGAATTTTTACGTGTAGAAGGCGCAGCATGGTAATAGTAACTTTTTTTTATAGTAACCACCAGAGATAAAAAGGAGTTAGAGGTATATCCCTATAATTTTCCCCATTTTATTTTCAACCAAATTCGCTCATGAATGTAATAATCCACACTCAACAGACAGTGTAAAGCGGCGCTGAATAGAGTACTTTTGTCAAGGTCATGTGTATATAACCAGGCTACAAGCACCGTCAAGGCAAATGCCGTAAGTCTGTAGCTGATTGTTCTGGCTAAGGTTCTCCGTTTTGTTTCCATACTACGTTATCTCCTTTATTGCTTGACAAGACGTGTTATTCAGAGCAAACGAAGCCCAGTTTCCAGCACAAGCACATTCCCAAGCTGGAGCTTGGGAATGTGGTAATATGAAATCTTTGAGACTTTTAGTGTTCACGCAGGTACACGGGCGCCGTGTCCCTACAACAACTCGTACACCGTCTGTGGCGGACTACCCCATCCGCGTCTATCCGCGTAAATCAGCGGCTAAGTCATTCTTTTCAACTATCGACGGCCTCCCGCCACTATCTGCGGCAAATTCACATTACCAGCCTGCCGGAATAGTAACTTGTGCTACCCAACACTTCTTCCTGTACGCAATAACTGCTTACTTATCCCGCATCTTCATCCGCACGGAGCTGATCTTGCTGATGCTTACCACTGCATCGTAATATTCCTTTCCGGCAAGCGTGGAGACATGCACCAGAGAGTTCCCGACCATCGTGACGGTTCCCTCAATCTCATCGCCGGATGTAAGCCGAAGAGCAACCCTCTTTCCCGTATGTTCCATCAGGACGTCCCTCATTCTTGCGGACGCCTTAAGCTCAAATTTGGCGTCCTCAGCCAAAATGCCTGATGCTGATACCGCAACAAACCCTGCCAAAAGCAACAAAACAACCATAAATCTTTTCGCACTCATAAACTTAGCCTCCTTACTATTTGTTATAGGTTTTGTTACAAAATAAGTTACGTTGGTTTCTCGTTCCCAAGCATTCCGGCTTGGGAATACTCCTGTACCAGAAGCTCCAGCTTCTCTTTTCCCACAAGATTTCTTTTTGAGGTTCTTCCGGCTCGTTCGGGCTATGGATGGTTATTTGATATCTTGCGGACATTTTTGCCGACCAAGGCAAGAGTATCCGTCGAGTCCATTTTATCCACGACGATTTCAATTACAACCGTTTGCCCGCTTCTTTTTTTGGCTTCCTGTAAAGCAAGCTCAAGTTCATCTTCCGTACAAACCTTCACTCCATATCCTCCCCCGAAAACGTCAGGAAGGCGGGCGTATTGCCATGTCTGGATTTCGTTGTATGGTCCGTCGTGAATAAGACGTTCTATCAGGTAGCCGTTATTGTTAAGGACGAAGATCAAGGCGTTTGTGTTGAAACGTATGTGTGAACCCAATTCCTGAACGGTCATCTGCAAAGCGCCATCGCCGATGAGTACGACCGTCCGTTTGTCGGGTGCAGCAAGAGCAACGCCCAACCCGGCAGGCAGGCTGTAGCCGATGGAGAGGTAGTAGTCCTGCGAGAAGTGGCTCTCCTTCTGCTCGCGGTACATTTCAGCGCCGCCGAAGATAACGTCACCCGTATCGCAAACCAGCAACATCGTATTATCGAGAAATTGGTTCAAACGCTCAAAGAAACGCTTGACGGTCATCTTCTTTTGAGGAACTGGAATAAAATGAGCGCTGCATTTATAAGGCGTCGGCGTATGAAAATGATCCGGCTCCAGAGCGCTTTTCAGGGCGTTTGTGAGATGCTCAATGAAGTCCTTGAGGATGACCTGATTATAAAAGTGGTGCTTGATTTTGACTATTTCCGAATTGGCGCTGATCATGCGGCCGGGGTCGATATGGGCGGTGAACCCCCCCGTTGTCATATCGGTCATCCATGCCCCAAGGCAGAGGAGCGCATCGGCTTCTTCAATAATATCGTGAGCGGTTCCCAGGCTGAATCCGCCCTGATAGACGCCAATATAGTGGGGGTGGTTTTCGGGAATGCCCGACTTTCCGCCGATGGTCGTAGCGACAGGGTAACCGCTTTTTTCGAGCAACTGCATCAGACATTCACCGAGTTTAAACCTGCGGATTTCCATGCCGATGAAAATCGCCGGTTTCTTAGCGGCTTTCAGCATTTCCGCCGCTTCCCTGACGGCTTCATTGAGTGCGTCCGGATTGCTGACCAGTGCGGATTTCTGCCTGTTCGGCAAAGGCTGGCGGCAGAGTTGATCGACAACGTCCACGGGTACCTCAATATACACGGGGCGCTTCGAACGTAAGCAGGCGTCGAGCGCTTCATCAATCTTGTCAGGCGCGGACGCCCCATCGCTCAACATCACCGCGTATTCAGTAATCTGCCGATATGATTCGAGCTGCATACTATAATGGCCAACGAGATGGTGCATCATCGTTTGGTTATTTCGCATCATGGAATGAGGCGCTCCGCTAATCACAACCAGGGGAACCCGTTCCGCATAGGCCCCCGCAACGGCATTAAACGCGCTCAAACCGCCGACGCCATAAGTAACGACCAGAGCGGCTAGTCCATTCACTCGGGAGTAGCCATCGGCGGCATAACCGGCGCCAAGCTCACAACTTGTGTTTATCAGTTTCATAGGGCTGTCAACAAACCGGTCCATCAAATCAAGCACATAATCCCCGGGAACGCCAAAAACGTGCTTGATACCCATATCATGTAAGCTATTAACCAGATATTTTCCAACGGTTGTCAAAGTCATGGTTTATTTCACCTTATAAGGAGTTATACTTCCAAAGCTAGTGAGTAGTGTGGATGAAGCAAAGCGCATCCACCAAGAACGGCAACACCACAAGGGACGCAACGAAAAAAGGGAGGCTGAGAAATAGATGGTGGATAAGGCGACAAAAGGCAATCAACTTACCTCGCCAAACCCACAACAATACGGAACTTCTCAAATTATAAGAACCCATCCGCCAATGTCAAGCCTATTAGGTAATTCCAGGCGCATATCTAAGCCAGGCGTTGTTGAAGAACGGAACGGAGAGAAAGCGAAATGGAACCGCCAATAAACGCCAATAAATGCAAAACAACAAAGGCACTAGCGCCAATTTGCGGGCATTTGCGGTTGATGAAATGTGGGGGTTTGGCAAGGCGAAAACCAGCAACTATGGTGCGAGGCATTCAAAAATATTGTTACTCGCCACACGCAACCCGACCCATCCGTCTGGACTTACATTTCACCATTGGCAATCCCTTGAAGTTTCTCAAGTTTTATCAGCCAGTCATTAAAGTGCGCACATTGACTTCGTATGGTTTGAATGCCGATTGCCTCGGAGATGGTTTTGCCATTGGCCACCTTGCGGTATCCGCTCTTTAATACCTCAAGCCGCATAGCAGGCGTTTTTGCAGGATCATCGTTTATCTCTTCCGGGTTGTCATACTTCTCAAGTATTTCCCGTATCTGCAATACATCTACCCCTATCTTTTCTGCCAGGATATCGGCGTCGCTGAAAAGTAACGATTCAAACTCATGCATTTCGATATAGGGAACAAATCGGCTTATTGCATTAAAACCGGCGAAGCGCTTCACGATCTCAGCGCTTGTTGCCGCCTCAAGTATCCCGGCTTTTAGGATGGCGGTAAGAGGGCTTCCACTTCGTATTTTCTGCCTAACTTCAGACATTCCCGGCCACTCAGGGTCAATCCTGGAATAGTCGATCATTGTCGATACGTAGGTATCTTTGCGCTGTTTGAGAAAATGACCGACGTCGTCCCTGACCCTGTCAAAACTGGCGTTCCCACCCTTATGACCAGGTTTACCGATTAAAGCCGGATGCAAATATATCCGCTTACATTCCATCTGCGGGGACAGCACGTCACGCACAAAAGTCTGTTCCGTTTGCCCTTCCACAACAATGTAGACTTCAACACTACTCATGCGCAGGTACTCCGGTGATAATGTTTTTACGCCAGAGGTCGCCTAATGAATAATCTTCAAGCCAGGAAGAAAGCTCGTGTTTATTCAGTCGTTCAAAGACTGATGCGCCATTTTTTCGGTTCACAACAATAATATCTTCCGGCTCAAAACAATCCACAAGGGCAGGGGACTGGGTGGAAACGATGACCTGTGTCTTTCTTGACGTGGCCTGAATCAGTTCAGCCAAAATTACGATAGCGTATGGATGCAAACCCAGCTCCGGCTCATCAATAATGATAGTTGAAGGCGGACGTGGTTGCAGGAGCACCGTCGTCAAACAGATAAATCGAAGTGTACCATCGGACAGATGGTGCGGTTTCAGCGGATAGTCGGAACCCTTCTGCTTCCAACGCAGACGCACCTTTTCATTTTCGTTCGGCTTAAGGATAAAATCATCAAAGAAAGGGGCTACCAAACGGATCGTATCAACGATTTGTTGATAAACATCTTGCTCTTTCTTCTTTAAATCATACAAAAAAGGGGCGATATTCGCCGCATCAAACCGCAAATAATCGTCATCGTCATCGTCAATAGTCACAAAACCACGCATCGGGGCTAATTTGCTGGTGTCGTGAAAATGATAGATTTTCCACGAAGAAATGGCGTC
>CAYHFB010000190.1:0-1336 GCA_964355695.1 uncultured candidatus Brocadiaceae bacterium | reverse complement strand
CAAATCGTGTTTCAGCTTCAATGTGTTCCGTCACCTTCGGGCCCATAAAGAGGAAATCGTCACAGCCGCCGCCGTCGGCAATATAGGTCTTCAGATTTGCGCAGGCAAGGCCAGGCAAAGGCAATTCCAGCATGGCGCGCAACATACGAAAAAAGTCGATAAAGTTGCTCTTCCCGGCGCCGTTACCGCCTATAAGGACGTTCAAGTTTGAAAGTGCAAAATCTTCAAGGACTCGAATTGATTTAAAACCCTTTATTGTTATTTTATCTAATGACTGCGCCATACTTATGTTTCCTCTACGTCCCGCATTTGTTTTTTGAATTTTGGAGAGCATAAGGCTACCTCCTTTTCCGTCCGATAAACGGGGTGCTGTGCGGTAGATCACCGTTCCCTCAAATTACCGCGACGCTTCTCTGCCACGGCCTCTTTCACGAGAAAGTCTACTTTTCCAGACTGCGAGTCGGATTGGATTTGTTTATCCAATTACGCCCAGTCACGTTCCAGGAACCAATCCCGCGATTGGCGGTACTCCTCTGCCAGCAACGAGGCAACCGCATTTTCAATGTCTTCAATCCTTGTCATTAATTTACCTCCATCACCCAAATTGTAGTAACAACGCCACCTGACAATAATTCATCAAGCGACCAACCTGGTGCAACAGATGGCGTAATGATGATTTCCTGATGTATCATATTCATCCCGGCATCAACAACCTCTCTGACTGCGGAACCCGCGTAGTTGTTGGGTTTCGCTTTACTCGACGCAACCTAACCGACTAGCATCTTTGAGACTTCGTATTTAACCGGCAGGAGTCTCTCCAGTGTTATCTGTCTTGAGGCATCAAGAATTTCAATGCCAACAATCCTTTCGCCCTCTCCAATGTCCAATACAATGTCCTCTGAGACCCGCCTGTTTACAACATCCTGTTTTCTATCATCCAATCGAATATAGAGAACATCGGTTCTGTCATTATATGAAATGTTCACCTTATACCTCCCACTTTCCATAAAATACATAAACGGTTACCGTTACGACTAAACCTTCTTCTATAACATAGAATACCTCAATCCTCTTTTGGTCATAATATTTACCATGTCGTGTTCGCTTGAAATCATAAACTTTAGCACTTCCTATTCGTCCATACTTAGCAGGAATAGTAAAACCTGTCTCAATGACATCTTTAATCTCATCTTCATTTGTTCCACGCTCCCCTGCCCTTTCTATAGTGTGTGGATCAATTTGAACCTTCACCTACACCCTCCATATCCTTATCAATGACAGATAACACCCTGCGCAAGCCGCATCAAAGGCACCTGGCCTTCGGCCGCTTTCTCCT
>CAYHFB010000189.1:0-7412 GCA_964355695.1 uncultured candidatus Brocadiaceae bacterium | reverse complement strand
GTAGGTAGTACTCGACCAATAGAAGTTCCACTGCACGCCGATTAAGGCGTCCCCACTGCCCCCCGGGATCTTTCCCGACGCGCTTGACAGAGCAGGATTGGCATACACAGAATCGATCAGACTATGCAGATTCTTCACATTTGGCAGGCGCCAATCCCCCGCCTTCGAACCGTCCGTAAGGCCATAGGAACCACTGGTTAGGGTATTTGCGTCCGATAAGGCCTGTTCCCAAATCCTTGGCCCAAAGACATTGGTATTCTTCAACCAAATCAATTTGGTAAGGTTGTCCGTTACCGTGCCGTTACCCTTATCCGTAAAGCGTTTGCTTGGCCATGCGACGCCTTTCTTCAAATCCCCGTCCTCCCCACCGGTTGTTGAATAAGAAGTTATCTGGCCGGTCTTTTCTACTTTGGCTACGCCTCCAATAACATACGTTTGATACATCCCCAGCACAAGCAGGGGAACTATCAACCAAAACAGGTGTTTTTTGTAACCAATCGAATTTGTTTAACTTATAACCGGACACTGGTGAGTTGGTATGAATAAAACCCATGCCCCCGTCCAGAAGTGGAAAAAATCCTTTCTTGTTTTTCTGTTTCTTCGGATAGGGTACGGCATAAATATGGCTTAAGATACAGAAGACAGAGACAATGCGTTGACGTTGAAATACTTATAACGTAGTGGAAAATCAGGGCTCGTTATTGTTTTTGGTGGATACGCGTCGCTTAATCCACCCAACACCTTGTCTGATCGAATAAACAGGGCAGCAATACAAAGGCCTTTCCATCCTTGATTTTCCCACGGGTTATGGTTATTCTTTAAAGAACGCTTTAAAAATCCTCCTAAAAAATAAGGACTCATATAGGTTTCCCCGTCTCCAGTAACACGGGTAGCGCCGTTACTGTTGCGATCTATCGTCAACGAAGCCTTGAATAGTAGGCAAGGCCTGCGCTACAGGACTCAAAGCCTTTGCTACACCGGCTTTACACCGAAGTTGCAATTCAATCTTTAGCGGCGGTATGGATTAAATTCCTTGACAATAAATAAGCGGTACTTATAATAAAATTTTGATACCATAGTAATAGGTAATGACAATAAATATGGTTTTAGTTTCTTTGCTGAGAGAGAGAAAATAAGGGTATGAATTATTTCAAAACAACGTTGCTGTTGGTTGCGCTAACACTCCTGCTCCTTTGCGTTGGGAGCGTGGTAGGTGGAAGGAATGGGATGCTCTTTGCCTTTGTTATCGCAATAGGGATGAACTTTTTTAGTTACTGGTTCAGCGATAAAATTGTTCTCATGATGTACAAAGCAAAAGAAGTCACGGAACAGGAAGCTTCCGATTATTATAGAATCGTTAAAGAATTAACTGCGCGCGCGGGGCTTCCGATGCCTAAAACGTACATCATCCCCACCAGTGCCATGAATGCCTTTGCGACGGGTAGGAATCCGCGCCATGCCGCGGTTGCGGTCACCGAGGGAATGCTCGGTTCACTGTCCCATGAAGAATTAAAAGGGGTACTAGGGCATGAGCTAAGCCACGTCAAGAACCGTGACATACTCATCTCGGCCATCGTTGCTACCGTTGCCGGCGCTATTATGATGCTGGCGAATATGGCACAGTATGCCGCCATGTTCGGCGGCTATGGTGGTGGGCGGGACGACGAAGAGAATAGAGGCGGCGTGTTTGCCATGCTCTTTTTGGCGATTTTAGCGCCTATCGCCGCGCTTTTAATCCAGATGGCAATCTCCCGCTCGCGTGAATACGCTGCGGACAAAGGGGGCGCTCAAATAGCCGGGAACCCCCTTGCGCTGGCAAATGCACTTGAGAAGTTGCAGCAAGCGACGGTCATCCGTCCGATGGACGCCGGGCAAGCCACAGCGCATTTGTTTATTGTAAACCCTTTGAGCGGACGTTCTTTTGCATCAATGTTCAGCACCCATCCGCCAATCGAAGAAAGGGTTAAGAGGCTCAGGGCTATGGTTTAAGACGTTGTTTTTACAAAAGTAGTAACCTTACAGGAGGAACGATTTAATGATGCACTATACTTGCGATATGTGCGGGAAGCCATTGCAGACGGAAGAAGACACTCGGTACGTAGTAAAAATCGAGGTTTATACCGCATGTGGCGCAATGGATATGGACGACGATATCGATGAAGAAGGCATGGATATGGATTTGGAAGATGATGACGATGGATGTTTTGAAGATAGGACGATGGAGGCGGGGATTGATGGTGAGTACAAGGCCTTCCGTTTTGATCTATGCGCCAAATGCCATAAAAAATACCTGGATGACCCGTTGTTCTTAAAAGCGCGGCATCAGATACGTTTTTCAGAAAATTAGTATTTCGTTCAACACCGGGCGCGGAAAGAGGCGTCCTGAAACGAGGATGTGCGGCGAAGGTGCGGGGGATTGGTATAATTATCCCGCTGTTCTCTGCGACATGCTCCACACCAGCAACGTTCTCTGCTGGTGAACCAGCTCTTGGTAGCGTCTTCAGGTGGAGACATGGCACAATGGTTTCCTTTGATTGAAACACAACCAAACCTTTACGAACATTGGGAATTTTTCTTAACGTTAACAACAGCACTCGCAGTAGCTTGTGTTTGGAAAAAAAACAAGGCATACTGCTCTGGTAAAAATATATTATGGGAATGACAATAACTGAAAAGATCATTGCTGCACACGCAGGCCTCAAGGAAGCGCGCCCGGGACAGTTCGTTTATGCAAACGTGGACATGTGCCTGGGCAACGACATCACCGCGCCCATCGCTATCGAAGAGTTTGAAAAAGCGGGGATACAAAAGGTTTTTGACACTGACAAGATTGCCTTAGTGCCCGACCATTTTACCCCCAATAAGGACATCAAATCCGCCCAACAGGCGAAAATCCTCCGTGAATTTGCCGAAAAGCATCACCTCAAACATTACTTTGAAATCGGACGCATGGGCATAGAACATGCGCTTCTTCCGGAAAAAGGGATTGTCGCACCGGGTGACCTTGTGATAGGCGCCGATTCTCACACCTGCACCTACGGCGCCCTCGGCGCGTTTTCAACGGGCGTAGGCAGCACCGACCTGGCTGCCTGCTTTGCTACGGGCAAGGTGTGGCTGAAGGTGCCGGAATCAATCAAGTTTGTCTTCCACGGCAAGGTGAGGAACTGGACGTCCGGCAAGGATTTAATCCTTTATACCATCGGTAAAATCGGGGTGGATGGCGCACTTTACAAGGCAATGGAATTCGTCGGGAGCGCTATCAGCAAGTTGCCGATAGATGACCGATTCAGTATATGCAACATGGCTATCGAGGCGGGCGCAAAGAGCGGCATCATTGCCTGTGACGAAACGACGGAAGACTACATCAAAGGACGGGTAAAGAAGAAACACGTAACGTACCACAGCGACCCCGACAGCGTCTACACCAAAACGTACGAATTCAACGCCGATGAAATCTCTCCACAGATAGCACTGCCCAACCTGCCTGAAAACACAAAACCGGTTGATGAAGTAGCCGGAATCAAGATAGACCAGGTAATTATCGGTTCCTGCACCAACGGGAGGATTTCCGACCTCAGGGTAGCGGCTCAATTCCTGAAAGGGAAAAAGGTGCATCCTTCCCTTCGTGTTATCATCATACCGGCAACCCAGGATATTTACAAACAGGCGATAAAAGAGGGGCTGATTGAGATATTTATTGATGCCGAGGCGGTAGTCTCCACGCCCACGTGCGGCCCATGCCTGGGCGGCCACATGGGCATCCTGGCCGCAGGCGAACGCGCACTATCGACCACCAACCGGAACTTTGTAGGCCGGATGGGCCACCCCACAAGCGAAATCTACCTTTGCAGCCCTGCCGTCGCCGCCGCATCGGCCATTACGGGGATGATTACGCCGCCGGATAAGGTGTAATAAAGCCAACACCGTAGCTCAGCTAAGCACACGCCTGGCTGTCGTCGCCATGCGAAGCACAAGCACGGTACACGTGGGAGATGTAAAAAGAGACAAGGCTAAGATCGCTCTGAGTAATGCGCGGCACATTACCCATCCACTTATAGTTCACCGTTAATTGCATACCATTCCCTCCCATTTCCTTGTCCTTTGGTGTTCCGCATAGTTGATAAATCAAAAAGACTTGCAGTTTTCTTTGTTATTGCCATACTGACAACCTAATGGGGAAAAAGCAATTTCCTGCTAAGTCTCGTTCGCGTACCCCTTCATGTTTGCCACACGCGCTACAACATTGTTGGGTTTTGTATCAATACGTGTACGTTTTTACCCTGCCACACGCCCCAGAGGCAAGGCTGAAGCCTTGCCCTACGAGCGGGCAGCAACCACGCCCGCCTACCAGCGGTTGCCCCTGCGGGGCATTACAGACGGCTTATTAATGAAGCCCCCACTTACCGGCAGCTTCTTTTTGCTCCACTGAATTTTCGAATTGGGTTTCGGGGTATTGGGATATGTCGGCATTCACGATTCGCTTTGCATATCCTTCCGCCCTCTTCTTATCGGACTTCCAATAGAGGTCTGCCAGCACGGACAGGTTACACAAGCATCTGGGGCTGTCTTCCATCTTCTTTGCATATTCGAGTGCCTTTTCAAGATCGCCCCAGAGGAAACGCGGTGTGTTATACGCCGTAAGCGTTCTGTAGATACCGGAATAATCGTAGGGTTCTTGTGGGTTGTCCAGCGCTTCAGCCTTTTTCAGCGCCTCTTCAAATTCAGATTTCCTGTTCAGGAAATACAGCTTGCTTATGCTTCCATGCTCACCGATATTCTGCGCCATCCAATAATAGCCGCCAACGTTGGACGGGTCCGTTTGCACTGCCTTTCGGGCAAAGCCCTCACCCTTTTCGTACAACGCGGCTTTTTCCTTATTGTTCCCACCATGATACGAGGCCAGCTTGAAGCAGCACCGAGCAAGGGAGACCAGCACGTGCGCCCGGTTACCGGCGCAGGCAGCGTCCTCTTGAGGAATTTGCGCCAGAACATTTTCGTAGATTTTTACCGCCGATGTAAGGCTGTCACGGCTCTCTCTGTGCCGGTAAAGCTCGTCAGCCTTCACCAATTCTTTATCAATGCAAAAGCCATCTTCAGCAAAGGCATATCCCGTAGTTAGGAGGCAAAAACAGATGGTAGATAAGTATTGTTTTATTGTGTTTTTAGTCATAGCAATGTTTTACACAAATACCATTTTCGTTTTACGTAAAAAAAGAAGCTGGTGAGCGGTTATTACATTATGTCGCTTACGGCGACAGAAAAGGATGCTTCAGATGGCTGGAATACGCATATTTCATTGGATTTACCGTTGTTTTGTTGCCGGAAACGATATGAAGCTGGGGCTACCAGTACAAGCGCATTCCCCATGCCGAATCCTGAGAACGAGAGAAACTACTCAGTGTCCCAGAAAAACAACTTCCACAGTCGCTTTGTAGCCCATAGTGGAAATGGCAATCTGGGCAGCGCCGGGTGAAACGCCTTTGACGGTAAACGTTGCATTGCCTGCGATGTCGGTCACTGCATCAGGCGTAACCGTTGCGACTGTAGGTGCGGTGCTTTTTGCTTCCACCTTCATACCAAAAATCGGTCCCCACCGCTTATCCAACACCTTAACCGACAGCGTGTGTTCGGAACCGGAATGGACGTTCAGCTTACGGGGACTTACCACAAGGTTGACGCCTTCCGCATAAGGAACCGTCTGCGCACAGGAAACCAAAAGCGTGGCGCTGAGTAAACAAAACAATATTACATATTTTATACGCATTTCACCTTCACAAAATAGTTAAATTAGGTCGCGGGCGGCGACAGTTTTTCGTGTAATACCGACACTCGTGATCGGCCAGCGGTAGCGCAGGCTTCCCGTCTGCATTTGTTTAATGCAAAGAATCAACAGGCTAGAAGCCAGCACTGCTCGCTTGTCCAGGCTTGCAATCCACCTGAATTCCTATGCACTTTAAGGATACGGCCTCTTTCTTACTGAATCGTCACCCTTGCATACCCTTGATGCTCACCAGACTTATCAGACCAGACAATGCCCACGTCGCAGATGGATCCCTTTTTCATCGATTTAAGCACCACACCCAGTTCTTCAACAGTATTAATCCGGTATTGCCCAACATACACCAGCACGTGCCCAGCCTCAAAGCCAACCGTGGCAGCCGAGCTGTTTTTCTGCACACCGGAGATCAACACCCCGCCCTTAACCCACCACAAGTTCAGTTTTTTCGCAAGTTGCGGGGTTAAGTCTTGCACATATAATCCCAATTTTTCCAGTGCAAGGTTCTCTATGGAAGGAAGTGGAGCCCTTTCAAGGGTAACATCAATCCTGAATTCACGCCCGGCGCGCTTCACGTTAATCTGCAGCTTGTCCCCGGCATTCTTCTTCAATATATATTTTTCGAAATCCAGGATATCCAGGATTTCTTTCGAGTCAATCTTGGTAATATAATCCCCTGTTTTAAATTGTGCCTTCTCGGCAGGACTTCCCACCTCAACGGACGAGACAACAATTCCCTTCGCCGAGTCGCCTTGCTCTTCCACCTGGACGCCAAACCAAATCTTGTTAATCTCTCTAAAATTGAAAAGCTTGACAAGTGTTTGTCTGACTTTATCTACGGTAATAGCAAATCCAATACCTTGAGCCTGGTTTACAATTGCGGAGTTAATGCCAATAAGCTCGCCATCCATGTTAACAAGCGGCCCGCCACTATTGCCGGGATTAATCAGCGCGTCCGTCTGAATCAGGCCTTCGTATTTAATGTCCCCGTTTTGGCTATTAAAGGTAATCGTTCGATTTTTTGCGCTCAGTACCCCTGTAGTCACGGAGTTTTCCAGTCCAAACGGGTTCCCCAAGGCTATTACCGGTTCACCAATCATAAGGTCTTTGGACGTGCCCATCTTTACGTAAGGGAGCGGGGTGGGTGAGTTTATCTTTAATACCGCGAGGTCACTCATTGGGTCAGAGCTGATCATGACAGCTTCAAAATCCCTGCCGTCAGACAGTCTCACTTTGATTTTGGATGCACGACTTACAACGTGTTCGTTGGTTACAATGTAGCCGTCTTCGTCGATAATGACGCCGGAGCCTAACGGCGTTTCAATCGTCTGCTTTTGGCTCTGGCCGAAAAATTCGTCAAAGTATTGGTCAAATCGGTCGCTCCGTGAGCCGAAGAACGGGTCTGCGTGCCGCTGGGTAATAAGCCGCTCCGTACTGAGATTGGCAACGGCAGGCTCTACCTTCTCAATCGCTATAACCGTCGGGGTTCTGCGGTTTGGATTAATTTTACTATCGGCGGCAAAAGCCTTATTAAAGGAGGCGATAGCACAGGTTATGAATATGAAAGGCAAGAAAAACTGAATTGTTTTTTTCATTTGAAGATATCCAAAAACCACCCCGAGGAAAGAGAAGCGAG
>CAYHFB010000188.1:0-7486 GCA_964355695.1 uncultured candidatus Brocadiaceae bacterium | reverse complement strand
AATACAAATTTGGTCACGAAAAAATGTGAATACTGTTCATGTTATTTCTGCGCAAGCCCTTAGCGTGGCTTGAACACGTATCTTTCCTTGAATCGACCATGGTTTTTATCACGAAAACAAAATGAAGCAGGAGCTTCCGGTGCAGGCCTATTCCCAAGCGGGAGCTCGAGAACGAGGGTACGTTCTGTCTCCCCTTCGGGGCTTGTATCGTTTCTTTGGCAGGGCAATCGTCCTCGCTTCAGAACCGAAGACGTGGGAAGGGTTGCAACGCGAAAGTCATTTGCTATACGAATTCCATGGAAAATGAAAAATCAGAGCATACGCGGATTTACGTGCGAAACACCGGTATGGCGCTGAAATGCACTTAAGCAATGGTGGTCTATCGCAGGTGTTTGGAAAACCCCGGGACGTAACGGTCGTGATGGTTAAGGCTAGCGCCTTTTTTCCTCCGCCTCGAGCCTCCTTAAATACAGCGGCAGCAGTTTCTCGACCTCGCATCTTCGCCCTGCTTTGTAAGCGCTTTCACCGAGGAGCGCTACGTATTCAGCCTTTAGCACGGCCTGGTTCTCCGTATCGATAATAATATCTTTTTGCTGAAACTGCTCCTTGTAGGGTAAAACGCCAGCCCCGAAGAGGATTACCGGGCGAGGCAGGAGTGAAACGAGCTGTTCGGGCTGTACCGCCAGAAAATCAGATACTCGTTTCTTTTGGGCATTTTCTAATTGATATATGCAGGCATAGACGTATCCCCGGCGGGCGTCCATGATGGGGCATATTGGCGTGGAATTCATGGGATAGCTTTCTGCCATAGCGTCAAATGCCGGCACGTCGATAACCGGTTTATTGAGCGCGTATGCCAAGGTCTTTGCACAGGTTACGCCCACGCGTATACCGGTGTACGAGCCGGGTCCCACATCGACCGCAATAAGGTCAATATCATGGGGCGTCCAACCGGCTGTGTGCAGTATCGATTTTATTGAGGACACCAGCTCTTTGTCGTGACGCGAGGGTGCGCCGAGATTGCCGGCAATAATGACGCGATTATCCTGGCAAAGCGCAACCCCTCCGACGGTTCCGGATGTCTCTATTCCTAGTACTTTCAAACGCTTTGGCTTACCGAAAGAGAGGCATATTTTTCGATTCAGCGAGAAGCGTCGTAATAATTTGGGTCAGGGCGTCCGTATCACCGCCAACGTATCTGACCTTGTTTTCCCGGTCCAGCGCAACAAAGTTTGGCATGATGGTCACGCGGTACAGGCTTGGAATGGCGCCCTTCCAGCGTTTACCGTCAAATATCTGTGGCCAGTCAATGGACTCCTGATCAACAAACCCGCGCAAATCTTCAATGTCGTCATCAAGGCTTATCCCGATGATTTGTACCCCTTGTTCTTTGAATTTACCGTACAGCTTTTTTATTTTAGGGAATTCCTGAATACAGGGTTCGCACCAGGTTGCCCAGAAAGTCAGGATGGTGAGGTTCCCTTTATACTTTGCCAGGTCAACCGTTTTTCCGGTAAAATCCAACACATTGAACATCGGGGCCTCTGCGCCAATACGCATCGTACCGCTTAATTCATTGCCGAAGGAATCAGCCGCCATCGGTTCTACGGTTCTTAATTGTGTCACCGCTTCCTTAGCGGATGCGATATCTCCCTTTCCTATGAGCGCTTTCGCCTTAAAATACAGCGTTCGGGCCTTGAAATTGGTATCAATTTCACTATAACTCAAAACCGCGTCAAACCATTTAACGGCATCGTCATACTTATGCAACTCATTATGTACGCAGCCCATGTAGAATTTCGCTTCAAGCGATTCCTCCGTGCCCGCATACTTTTCGGTAATGGCCTGTAAGTCTTTTAATGCCGATTCATAATAAGGCTTTGAGTCAGCCGCCTTCATTTGGGTAAGACCGCTTAGGTTTTTTCTGACAAACTCTATTTGTTTTGCCGCATTTGCGTCATGAGCCAGCCCTTTTGCGTAAACCGCATTTCCACTCAAGGTAAAAACTACGGAAGCAATTGCAATTCCCAGTAAAACAATACATTTTTTCATAATTATTCACTCCTCTAATATAAGCACAAAAATCTCATCCAATAATCCGTTAGCAAGTCGGTGCACCTAGTATTGTCGATAATACTACCACGATTACACCTTATATTCAAGAGTCTTTGTCCGTGGCAACCAGCAAGCAGCCAAAAGCCGGTACCCGACATAAAACAAAATTATCCATTTATAATTGCAAGAGTGTGATATATATACTACAATATGCATAGTGTACTATGTATGTATTATAGAATATATTACTTTATGGGTTTATTATGAGGCAAATGTTCGATAAAAACGAGGTACTTGGCGTTCTTCATGGGTTTAATCCGTGGTGGTCCGGCCGGTCGTATGGCTGCCCTGGTTTTAGAAGGCTCGCCTTTGAACCATGCCGGAATTATCTTGAAGATACCTCCCTGCGGCGGGCCGTCCATTTGTCCGGCCCGCGCCGGGTTGGAAAGACGACCATCTTATTGCAGATTGCCGATTACCTGACAAAGAATGGAAGCAACCCGAAGGGCGTCTTCTACATTAGCCTTGATCACCCAATGTTAAAACTTCTCAGCCTGCAAAAAATCCTTGACCTTTATAATGACTCGATGCATCCGAAGGGGAAGGAAACCTTTCTGCTTCTTGACGAAATTCAATATTCAAAGGAATGGGAAACGGAAATCAAGCTCCTTGTCGATCACCGTCCCGACGTTCGTATCCTTACCACCGGCTCTGCAAGCGTAGTGCATCGTGAGCAGCTTGCCGAGAGCGGCGTGGGCAGGTGGATAACGGTTCCAATCCCGCCCCTTTCCTTTTATGAATTCGTTCAAATTCAGGGCGAGAAACCGCCTGAGATTCCAGACACCTTGAAACCATCCGATCTGTTTTCAACCCCACAAAATGAGCTGGCGAATCTCGCCCAGCGCTTTCGGGGGATTCTTCCTTTTTTTCAGCAGTATTTACTTGTCGGTGGCTTTCCCCAAACCGCCACCTTGAAAAACACAAACCTTTGCCAACGGATACTCCGGGAAGACGTGGTGGAACGGGTGCTGAAAATGGATATGACGGCGCTGTTTGGAGTCAGAAACATCAGTGAACTTGAAAAGCTGTTTGTCTACTTATGTCTGCGCAGTGGGGGCATTGTTGCAATAAAAACCTGCGCCGATGCGCTCGGAACGTCACCGACAACGGTGTCGAACCACCTCACACTCCTTGAGCAGGCCAATTTGATTTACCGGCTCCCACCAGCAGAGTCGGGCGGGAAAAAGATACTGAGGGCAAGAAACAAGTATTATCTTGTAGACGCCGCATTGAGAAATGCCGTTCTGCTCCGGGGAGAGGAGATACTTATCAACCCTGAAGAGATGGGGGTTATCGTCGAGACGACGGTCCACCGCCATCTGTACTCATTCTATTATCGGGACACCCCTGGAATTGTCTACTGGCGTGATCCGGCAACAGACAAGGAGGTGGATATCATTGTACGAAGCCCAAACTACATTATCCCGTTCGAGGTCAGGTACCGGGAGCATCCGAAATTGAGCGCGTCTAGTGGACTTGTTGCGTATTGCCGGCTTGAAAAACAGGTTAAACGCGCATACTGGGTAACAAAGCAGGATAATGATTTTGGGGTTACCACCTTTGAAGGCTTAGAGGATGAACACGGCGCGCAGACCCAATTTCTGAAAATCCCCGCGCACGTCCTCTGCTACCTGCTCGGCCAGGCGGAGGTGTTGCTGTGGAAGTAGTAAATATCGTAAGACTTTAAGTTTTTTAAAAAAACCCCAAAAAGCTCCGTGAGGAGCGGTATATAAGTCGTCTAAACAATATATTGCTCCTTTGGAGCTTGGGAACGAGAGAAAGCTCCCGTCGCTAATGTAACGTACAGAAAATGCAAAGCTCTTGTAGGGACACGGTGCCCGTGTCCATTTCCGTGTGAAGACCAATAAGTCGCCAAAGGCTTAACGGCATTCTTTTCTGTTAAACAGTTCACAGGCAACGGCCAGCACAAGTGTCGTATAGAGTGCGGCATATAACGTCAGCAGGGCAAGGTACGCCCCGCTGATGTTTTCCGTCACGCGAATGGCACTAAAGCCTTCAAAGTTTGGAATAATCACATAGAACAGGGACACATACCACAGAAATCCCCCTTTGCCTCTTGCCAACAACTCCTGAAAAAATCCACCGAGGTTTCCCGCGATGTAAAGGAACATGCAAAAGCTGAGATTCGAGACAATCGGCAGGTAAACAGAGCCCGCGATGGCAATTGAGCAGAAAATGGCAATCTGCAGGAAGACAAGGGTGAGTTGGGAAAACAGCGGGTATGCCTGCTCATAGAGAGACGGCAACGCCTCTGCATGACTGCCCAGAACGTCCTTTGCCCATAAAATCATCACCAACAAAAACCCGAGTGCCATGAAGGCGGCAGACGCCGCACCCAGGAGGCCAATAAATTTACCCAGGATAATCGCCCTCCTGCTTACCGATTTTGAGAGTAGCGTTATGATGGTGCCCCTTTCTGATTCTTTCGACACCGAGTGGGAGGCGCTCAGGGACGCAAGGCACAAGCAGCAGATGGTGATTGTCGATACCCCCATCTCCCGAATCATCTGGATATCTTCTCCAAAGGTAAACAGGGTAAAGAGCAGCGACGACGCCATCAGGCAGGCGCCGGAGCCGATAACGAAGTAGAATAGCGGCTGCCGCAGAATCTCCCGTACCGTGTTAGCAGCAACAGTAGCAGCGTTGCTATTAAAAATCTCCCTTGCAAATTTCCCAAAACTTTTTACACTACACATATCTTTAAAATGTTTCACGTGAAACATATCCTATCCGATAACTGTTTAAGATGAACGTACAGAGGCTGACGGCTTGCCTTCTGTCGTCGCAGGCACCAGGCGAACGGTTACGTATGCCGGTGTGCAATATATCATTCACTATTAACAAAAGCAATTGAAAACAATCAAGAGGGAGTTTTAATTATGTCAAAGAAGGAAAATTTAAGCCGTGGACTTCAATCACTTCTGGGTGGCGTCATTGGAGTGGAGTCGTACACGGGGCAAGAGTCGGTCGTTCGGCTGAACCCGCTGGATATACAACCCAACAACCTCCAGCCACGCGACGTCTTTGACGAAAAGGAACTGCAAGGGCTTGTTGAGTCGATAAAAAAACACGGCGTACTGCAGCCGATACTCGTTAAACCCTTACAGCATGGGTACATGCTCATTGCCGGCGAACGGCGCTGGCGTGCAGCAAAGCAACTCGGCATGAAAGAAATGCCTGCCATCGTTCGTCAGGTAGACGATACAAACTCCCTGGAAATCGCGTTGGTCGAAAACATTCAGAGGGAGTCTCTTAATCCGATGGAAAAAGCCAGAGGCTTCCAGGAACTGATGAGCAAATTCAAGTTTACCCACGAAGCGATTGCGAAGGCGATGGGAAAGGAACGGAGTTCCATTACCAATTACATGCGGCTCCTTGACCTGCCGGATGCCATCCAGGAACATGTTTCACGTGGAACATTATCCATGGGACACGCCAGGTCCCTTCTTTCTCTGCAAGACCAGGCAATGCAGTTGCAGCTTTGCGAGCGGGTTATAAAAGAAGGATTATCGGTGCGAGAGACAGAGGCTATGACCGCCGCTGAAAAAGAACCCGCCGAACCTCGGAAATCACCCCTGAAAAAGGCAACCACACCACACATCGCCGACCTGGAAGACAGCTTCAGGAGGTTTTTTGGGACCAAGGTCACCATCAAAGAGAAAAATGGCAAAGGAAAAATCCTGATTTCATTTCATAATAACGAAGAGTTTATACGTATTGCCACGGCCTTGGGGATTACCATCTGAACCGAAGTGCTTATGGTCAAACAGGCTTGTCTTCGAAGGCAAAAACAAGAATGTCGGCACGCTTACCGCCGGTATGGCATGGAAAATCCTTATTTGTCCATGCGTAGTGACCAATAACAGTTTGAAAGCTACGCGAGGTGGGGCAGACTGCTGTCCCCCGCCGGCGAGAGGTCGGGGCGTGGAGTGGAACAGGTAAGAATCTCAGCACGTTTATTGCAGGTTAACCATCTATGCAATTACTTCAAAATATCATTATAGAAGAAATCCGGAAAAAGGGTAAGATTCCCTTTGCCGGGTTTATGCAGCATGCGCTCTATCATCCGCAATTCGGGTATTATAACACCGGCACGGAACAGGTCGGGAGATTCGGTGACTACTATACCAGCCCAACCGTCCACAAGATATTTGGACAACTCATCGCAAAGCAATTGGATGAGATGTGGCAGATTATCGGGGGAGGAAGGTTTACCCTGGTGGAGATAGGTTCAAACAGCGGCTGGTTGTGCCATGATATTGTTCAGGAAATAAAGAATGAGTATCCGGCGTTTTATGATAATTTCCACTATATCATCGTTGAGTCGAATCCTCATTCAAGGAGCAGACAGCAACGCCTTTTAAACCAGGCGCCTTTGGCAGGGAAAACAATTATCGCCCCGTCTTACGCGTGCGCCACGCCGGACAGGGAAGAGGATACCGCAATCGCGAGCGAGAAAACGCAGTGGCACACGTATACGCAGGATGGATTTTCATTTGATGAGATTCAAGGGTGCT
This sequence comes from uncultured candidatus Brocadiaceae bacterium, assembly GCA_964355695.1. Lineage (GTDB taxonomy): Bacteria > Planctomycetota > Brocadiia > Brocadiales > Brocadiaceae > JACVXV01. The sequence goes on along the minus strand of CAYHFB010000188.1, from coordinate 833 downwards.
TCCTCTCAAATGAATTTATCGACGCCCTTCCCGTGCATCGCGTACGGGTAAAAAATATGCTTTTAAAAGAAATATACGTAGGCTATAACGGGAGCGGATTTTTTGAGGTGGAAGATGAGATATCTACCCGCACATTGCAGGAGTATCTCGCAACCCACCCGCTGGAGATAATCGAAGGGCGGGAGTATGTGGTAAACCCGGGTGTTTCAGACTGGCTGAGGCACGTCTCGGAAAAACTACGCAAGGGTTTTGTCATTACGATAGATTATGGGAACGTAATGGATGGCGCTTATTACGAGGCGAATAACGGAGCGGCGCCGCGATGCTTCTACAAACACACCGTTAACCACGATTATTATGCACGCGTAGGGGAGCAGGACATTACGGCAGACGTGAACTTTACGCACGTAATGGATGCAGGCAGGATGGCAGGCTTAGAGGTTACGGGCTTTGTAAGGCAATCCAGATATCTTATTGCCCTGGGTATACTGGAAAAGTTGCAGCATGACACAGGGGGCATCCACTCCGTACTAAAGGCCAAAAACCTCATTCACCCGGAGGCGATGGGCGATGTCTTTAAGGTCCTAATCCAGCACAAAAACATAGAAAAGCCTCAATTGCAGGGTTTGCGGCGCTTAAATTCAATCGCGCCCCTTATCCCCGCCCGTGGAGGGATGTGACCTGCCACGCCCTCAACACTCTTTGCGCCGTTACCAATAAAAAGGGTTTGTCCCTGCAACAAATACCCGCCTAAACACGGCCTTCAGGCTGGGGTGCCAGCCCATACGTGTTAAGTTAAGAACGGTAGAATACCAATTCATCCTGCTGAAATC